>JALUJC010000214.1 GCA_027053375.1 Caldifarciminota bacterium | reverse complement strand
TGCTCGGTGGCCGCATCGTCTGCGGGCGCTTCTTCCGTCGCTTCGGTTGCCGTGCCCTCGTCACCGGCGGGCGCTTCTTCAGTAGCGTTTTCGTCCGCGTTCGGCTCTTCGGTGGTGGCTTCTTCCACCTCCACTTTGGGTTTGGGCGGGGGTGGGGGTTCTTCCACTTCTGTGGTGACCAGATCCACTTCCTCGGACATCACCTCAAATTCCGAGGATGGATGGTATGGAGACACCTCCAGACCCCGCACACCCAGGAACATCCCGATCAAAAGCACCAGGGTGATGGTAATCCCCAGCTGCATATTCCGGGGATATTCCTGCTCCAGGTCCACATTTTCCACCGTACGGTGTTCTCGCATCTTCCGCCTCCCCGGCCCTCAGCGTTTGGGTAGGGTCGCAAACACGATGCGGATCTGCGGCGCATCGCGCATCCCTTCCCGAAGGGCCACAATCACCTTGTCTACAGGCCCGTACGGTGCCTGTTCGTCGGCCTTGATCTGCACAATCAGCGCTGTGTTCTCGCTGTATTTCGCACGAAAGATGGTCCGGATACGGTCAGGATCCACCAGCTTATCGTCCACTGAGATCCGCCCTTCTTTATCAATGTAAATGTTTGCCAGATCCCGGCTTTTCAGAATGCGCTCGGTATTGGCAGCCTGAGGGAGAATGACCTTCAGTCCCACTTCCTTTCGAAAGACGGTGGTCAGCACAAAGAAAATGATCAGCAGGGTGGCGATGTCGGACATGGATGCTGTAGGGATCAACACCCGACCTTCACGTTTGCTCTCTTTAATCAGACGGGGCATGGATGCCTCCTCTCAGGATTCCGCCCGAATGGACTTCAGCGCCACCCGGGTTGCCTCCGGCACCTTACGCACTTCGTCAAATACCTGAATCATCCGTCCATAAGGGGCACGCTCATGCGTACGAATCAGGATCACCGCATCCGGGGTTTCCGCCAGGTGTTGTCGCACCAGATCAGGAATCTGTGAAACTTCCACAGGTTGATCCCCCACGAAAACCTGCCCCTGATCGTTGATGGAGATCTTCATCAACTTCTTCCCACTCAACTTCACCACTTTGGTCTCTTCGGTTTTCGGAGGGACCGCCAGTTTCATCCCCTTATCCCGGGCAAACACCGCCGTGGCCATGAAAAACACAATCAGGAGGAAGGAAATGTCCGCCATGGATGCCGTGGGAATTTCCGCCTCCTGCATGGCCATCGGACGGCGAAGTCGCATCATGACAACGACTCCTTAGTATCCCTCGGTGAGCACCCCACGTTCCAGGAGGTACTCCACGAGACCGTTGGTTGCTTCTTCCATCGAACGGAGGAATCCATTGATTCTTGAGGTGAACACCGCATAGAAGAAGGCCACCGGTGCAGCGATGATCAGACCCGTCGCGGTGGTGATCAGGGCTTCGGAAATACCCCCTGCCACCAGGCTGGGCTCCACTTCTCCCGCCACTGCGATGGCCTGGAATGCACGAATCATTCCGGTCACCGTTCCGAGGAACCCGAGGATGGGGGCCAGGGTGGCGATGGCGGTCAGGTAAACCATCCCGCGGTCGAGAAATGCCAGTTCAGACGCTGCTTTCTGCGCCATTGCCTCCTCAACCACGAGACGTCCCTTTTCCACACGCTCAAGCCCGTGAAGAATCACCTTGGCCACAGGACTGGGTTCCCGACGGAGATAATCCAGGACCTCTTCCATTCCCTGATTCTCGAAGAGGTCAATCACCTGATCCACGATCTGTGAGGGCTTTTTGCCCGCACGGATGTAAAGGGTGATGAGACGTTCAAAGACGATCGCAAGGCCGATGATCGCCAGGACGAGAAGGGGCCACATCATTGGGCCACCCTTATTGAAATAATCAACGAGACCGCCCATTCTCGCAAACCTCCGCTGTTTGGTATGGGTTGTTCGCACCCTATTATAGGCACCTCCTATAGGCTTGTCAAGGACGCGTCTGCGCAGTGTTTGCGATAGTAATGCCATGGATCTCAAGAGACCCACCAGACATGCCGTGCTCGACCCTATATAATTTAAGGTGATGATCCATCAAACTGATGAGGAGTGTGGAGAATGAGTGTGGTGCCCATTCGCCTGTTTGGGGATCCTGTATTGCGGCAACGGGCTGAACCCGTGGACCAGGTGGACCACAATCTGCATCGCTGGATAAAAGAACTGGTCCACACCATGGAAGCAGCAGATGGGCTGGGTCTCGCTGCTCCACAGATCGGGGTCCTCCGTCGTCTCTTTGTGATCAACCTTCCTGCACTGGAACTGGGAGACGCTCCCCGGGTCTTTATCAATCCTGAAATCCTTGCAAAAGAGGGCTGGGATGTGGCGGAAGAGGGTTGTCTCTCGCTTCCCGGCCTGTATGCTCCGGTGGGGCGGTATACCCGAATTCGCGTGCGCGCGCAGATTCTGGAGGAAGACACCCTGAAAACCATCACCTTTGATGCCGAAGATCTGTATGCACGCGTGATTCAGCACGAACTCGACCATCTGAACGGCGTTCTGTTCATTGATCACCTCCCCCTGCGGGAGCGCGCCCGGTTGCTGGCTCAATGGAAGGGGCTTTCCGCACCTTCGCACAGGACATCCTCCGACTGAAACGCCTCCGACGGGCAGGCTTTCTTCATTTCGGGCTCCCGGATGCCGAGCACATCGCAGATCACAGTTTTGCTGTGGCCATCTGGGCCATGGTGCTGGCGGATGAGATGGGCCTTCCTGAAAACGAACAGCTGGAAGCTTTGAAGATGGCACTCCTCCATGAACTGGGGGAGTGCCGCCTGGGTGATCTGCATTATGAAGCCCGCGAACTTCTTGGCGTGGACCGGGTGAAGCAGGCTGAACAGGCCGCGGTGGTTCGTGTACTCTCTCCTCTCCCACATTCTCTCCGTGAACGATATGCCCGACTGTGGGAAACCTTTGAAGAAGGCGAAACCCTTGTCGCGCGTGTGGTTCGGGCTGCCGATCGTCTGGATCTGCTTCTCCAGACACTCCATTATGAACGCCTGACCGGTCACCGTTTTGACGACATCTGGAACCACCCTGCCACACAGGCAGCTCTGGAGGCTGTTGAACCCGCCCGGCGGTGGTTTCACCTTCTGATGGAAACAAGGGAGCAACAACCATGAACCCCTTCTGGGAAAAACGCCTGAAAGAACTGGAAGCACTTCGTGAACAAGCTCGCCTCGGAGGAGGCAAAGCACGCATTGAGCGCCAGCACCAACAGGGCAAACTGACCGCAAGAGAACGCCTTGAACTGCTGCTGGATCCAGGTTCCTTTGAAGAATTCGACATGTTTGTGACCCACCGAATCCAGCACTTCGGTATGGAAAAGCGGAAAATTCTGGGGGATGGGGTGGTGACCGGATTTGGAACCATCCACGGCCGGAAAGTGGCGGTGTTCAGCCAGGATTTCACGGTCTTTGGTGGGACCCTCTCCCTGGCTCACGCGGAAAAGATCATCAAAATCCAGGATATGGCCCTGAAGCTTGGGATTCCCCTGATTGGATTGAGCGACTCAGGGGGCGCACGGATCCAGGAAGGTGTGGGATCACTGGCAGGCTATGCAGAGATCTTCTGGCGAAATGTAATGGCTTCCGGGGTCATTCCGCAGATCTCCGCCATCATGGGTCCCTGTGCAGGAGGCGCTGTGTATTCCCCTGCACTCACGGATTTCATCTTCATGGTGGAACAAACCAGCTATATGTTCATTACAGGCCCGGCAGTGGTCAAAACCGTGACCCATGAAGACGTCACCTTCGAAGAGCTGGGCGGTGCACGGATTCATGCAGAGAAAAGCGGTGTGGCACACCGCGTTTTTCCCTCAGAACCGGAACTCCTGGAGGGTATTCGGACCCTGTTGCGCTACCTTCCTTCCAACAACCTGGACGATCCGCCGGTGGTGGAGACAGGGGACGATCCGGACCGCGAGGTCCCCGAGGTGCTGGAAATTCTTCCCGAAGATCCCAACACACCTTACGACATGCACCGAATCCTGGAGGTGATCCTGGATCGGGACAGCTTCTTTGAGATTCACCCTGACTTCGCACCCAACATCATCGTGGGATTCGGGCGTCTTGGAGGGCAAACCGTGGGCGTGGTGGCGCAGCAACCGATGGTGATGGCGGGTGCGCTGGACATGGACGCTTCCGTGAAAGCCGCACGGTTCGTACGCTTTTGCGATGCGTTTAATATCCCACTGATCACCTTTGAAGACGTGCCCGGTTTTCTTCCCGGCACAGCCCAGGAACACGGGGGGATCATCCGCCACGGTGCCAAACTGCTCTATGCCTATGCGGAAGCCACGGTGCCGAAAATCACCGTGATTACAAGAAAATCCTATGGTGGAGCCTACTGTGTGCTGTCTTCCAAACAGGTCCGTGGGGACATCAATTATGCCTGGCCCACCGCCGAAATCGCGGTGATGGGGCCGGAAGGCGCGGTCCGCATTCTGCATAAAAAGGAACTGGCAGAAGCCGAAGATCCCCAGGCGCTGGAACAGCAGTTTATTCAGGACTATCGAAAAGCCTTTGCCAATCCCTATTATGCGGCATCCCTGGGATATATTGACGACATCATTGATCCACGGGAAACCCGTCGCCGGCTGATCCAGGCGCTTCATCTCCTGAAGACCAAACGGGACAAACTCCCGCCGAAAAAGCACGGGAACATCCCCCTGTAAACCCAGGGGGCGGCGCGATGCGCCGCCCCCTTCTCCGGCACACCTCCTGGATTTTGTTCAGGGGGCAGGGGTAAAGGACAGTGGAATCCAGGTCCAAAGACGGAGTGTGAGAGGAAGGGCATTGCGCTGGAGGTGCTTCATCCAGGCTCCGGGGAGCAGAGCCCCCAGGGAAAGCCCCACCTGCGCACCCCCCTCATGTTCCCAGATTCCATGAAGATCCACTTCACTGCCCAGGGCACGTGGAGCCCCCGGAGGAACCTGATCCAGCCAGGCTGCCACCCCATCCATTCGAAGGGTCAGGACGGGAGAGAGTTGCTTCTGACGATAGGCACCGATCACACGAAAATTGGTCAGATCACCCCAGTAAAGATTGTAAGGATCCGAAGGACCAAAGGTCCCCCCCGGGCGCAGCCGGGGATCGCTCAGACCAAAGGTCATCACCTCCCCATAGCCGATCCAGCCCCGGGTGAACCCATCCGCCACGCGGCTCCCATCCCCCGTTGCATCGTGCCATCCCTCATCTTCCGGCGTGGATGGATCATCCCCTGGGAACCATCCTGCATACACGCCACCCTGCGGAGAGTGCAACCACACCATCCCGGCGCCTGTGGACGGTCCCCGGGTTGTCTTCCACCCAAGCTCCGCATCCACCCATGGACGGGAAAGGGCGACCCCCACCCAGGTGGTGGGGAATGCACCCGGAGCCTCCCGGTGAAGGGTGTAAAGTTGCACGCCTTCCATTACGGAAATCTGCCCACCCAGAAGATCCACATCCTGACCAGGGCCTTCTCCTCCCAGCACGCTGTAGGGACGCAAATCAAAGAGTGTGAATCGTCCGTAGCGCATCCGGAGGCCCGGCATTCCGTACCCGCCATTGTCCGTGAGGGTCAGGCCCATTCCAAGGTTTGCGGGGAGTTTTCCCACCTCCAGGGTCAACGAAGCGAAGGGGTGAAGTTTCACAAAGAGCTGGTAAAGCCGGAGCACCGCATAGGCTTCCAGGTTCTCGGTGGCTGGCGCATACTGGGCGCGCTGAAAGCCCCAGGCCCGGGCGGCCGTGTGCAGCGACAGAGTGGAATCCACGGTATAGGTTCCATTCAGCGCGAACTCCACATAACCCAGCATATCACGGGCTGTGGTTCCGGTCTGACCATCCCGGTTCCACACAGCCCAGAGATGTTGAAGATAGGACCCCTCCACATTCCACGTCCCCGCAAAGGCGAAGGACACCCCCATCGTCAGCATGATCCAGCGAAACCCACGGCTCATTTTTCTCCTCCTTTCCAGAACGCATCAAAGAACGCCTCTTCCAGTTGCATGGCCCGGGCATACAGCGCACGGATCTCCGGACCATCCTTGGCATAACGGTCCAGAAGGGCTTCCAGGGTATGTGCCAGGGCTTCAAAAGCCTCTGATCCATAGGTGTCCACCCACCCCCGGTAGGGGGAATCCGCACGCACCACGGGCGTGAGTTGCTGTCCAAGATAGGCATAGAGACGCATGCATGGGGTCATGGCTGAAAAAATTTCCCCGGGTCCCTCCAGGGCCGCTGTACGGAGGAGGAAATCTGTATAGGCCAGCGTGGCGGGATGCGGCTGTACCTCCAGAGGGAATCCCCACTCCCGGGCATACCCCTGATGGAGCTTGAGCTCATCCAGAACCCCACCGATCAGGGTGTACAGGGTGTGCTGACCTTCCCGATCTTTCACCCTGGCCAGCGCCAGCGCATAGGCCCGGAGAAACGCGTCCAGGAACAGCGCGTCCTGAGACATGTAGGCCACGAATTTCTCACGGGGAAGGGAACCGTCGGCAATTCCCTGCACAAAGGGATGCGAAAGAATGCGGTCTGCAGTTGCTTTCTGTAATGCCCATAGGGTTGCCGAAAGGCTCATGGTTTCTCCTCCACCAGGGAAACGAACAACCCCTCCACGGAGAGGGTGTCGGCCACAAGCCCGCTCTTTTGAAGAAAACGGGTGAACTCTTTCCAGACCTCCGGACGCATGGTCTGGGAATGTGCAAAGGCGGGAAGGGTACGACGGAAGGCTTCTGGATCAATGTTCGGGTCTGCATCCGGGTTGGCACGGGCATAGATCGCATAGGCCGAATCAGGGTGGGCACGGCTCCAGTCAATGGCACGCTGCACCGCACGAACAAAACGCCGAAGCACCTCTTTCCTGTTCTTCAACGTGGAAATACCTGCCACAAAAACGAGTTCATCATAAAGCGGCACCCCGTACTGCTCCACCGGGAAAAGCACCGGGGTCTTTCCCTGCTTTTCCACAACCACGCTCTCATAGTTGCGGTAGGCGCCCACTACGGCATCCACCTGTCCGGACAGAAGGGCCGGCGTCAGGTTAAAATGCACGTTCACCAGACGCACATCCTTCAGGCTCAGCCCTGCCTTTTTCAGCATGGCAGACAGCAGAACCTCCTCAAATCCCGAAACCGAATAGCCCACACGCTTCCCTTTAAGATCGGCAAGGTTCTGGATTCCCTTTTCCCTCAGGGTCATCAGGGTGTTGAGGGGTTGATCCACCAGAACGCCAAACGCCCGCAGAGGCAGCCCCTCGTTGCGTGCGAAGGTCAGGGTGGGTTGATAGGTGATGGCCACGTCCACCTTCCCGGCTGCTGCCAGTTTGGGGGGATCGTTGGGATCCGCCGGCGCCTGAAGGGTGACCCGCAGTCCTTCCTCTGCAAACATCCCCCGGTCCCGTGCCACATAAAGGGGCACATGGTCAGGGTTGGGGAACCAGTCCAGCATCACCGTGAGGGATGCGGGTTCCGCACGGAGCATGGATCCCACCAGGATCCCAAGCATCCACCATTGGATATGCTTCATGACAGACCTCCCCGTTTTGAAAGTTTTACCTGCCCGGGGAAGTGCGGAAGGGAACCTGAGGAGAGAAGTGTACGGCCTTCCCTCCGCCGGTATGATCCGGATCAGGTTCCAGGGGTCGGACCCGCATTCAGGGCCCCTCTCAGCCGGGTTGCCCCGACTCCCCCAGGCCGTGCCTGAAGTATACAGGAATCAGCAGGAATGTTCGAGACCCCGCCAGAACACCCAGCGCCGCTCGATTTGCTCCACCAGCCAGGTCAGGCCCAGACCCAGCACCGCCAGTAGAATCAGACCGCCAACCACCCGATCCACACGAAGCTGGGCATTGTAACGGAGCATCACGTACCCCAGCCCTCGCTCCGCGCCCACCCACTCCCCGATCACCGCGGCAATGGGCGCCACCCCGGCAGAGACTTTCCACCCCGTCAGGATATCAGGGAGTGCTCCGGGAAGGGTGACGCGAAAGAAAATCACGTGCGCCGGTATTCGGTAAGCCCGGAGCAACGCCCGGGCATCTTCATACCCGCTCAGGCCGGAAAGGGTGGCCAGTGTCACAGGGAAAAAGGTGATCAGAAGGCTCATGGCCACCTTGCTGCCCAGGCCGTACCCGAACCAGAGCACCAGAAGAGGGGCCAGCGCAAACACCGGGATGGCCTGACTGGCAACCACCCAGGGCATAAGCATCTCCTTCAGAACCCGCCGTGCGTACATGGCGACCCCCAGCACAAAACCCACGCCTCCACCCACCACCCAGCCCACAAGGGTCTCCAGAAACGTGACCTTCCAGTGGGGCCAGAGTTCAGGGAAAGCCGTGAACAGCACCACGAACACACGGGAGGGAGGCGGCAAAAGATAGGCAGGAATATGGAAGGCACGCACCGCACCTTCCCAGGCTGCCAGCAATACGAAAGAGAGCGTCAGGGCAGCGCGCTTCAACCCACCACCCCCAGACGTTCCAGCAGTTGTCGTTTCAGCGCTGCAGGGTCCTGGGAACGAACCTCCACATCCATCACCAGGCGGGCGGGCGAGCCGGAAAGCACCAGGATCCGATCGGCTTCCCGCAGGGCCTCCTCCACGTCGTGGGTTACCAGCAGTACGGTGCGTCCCCGAAGGGCACGCCGGAAATAGGTCCAGATTCTCAGGCGGTTCAGATAATCCAGCCCCGCCATGGGTTCGTCCAGCAGAAACACATCCCCCCCCGCCAGCAGGGTCCGCGCCAGCGCCCCCCGACGCGCTTCTCCGCCGGAAAGGGTGCCCGGATATCGGTGTTCCATCCCCCGGAGATCCAGCAAATCCAGCAAAGCGTCCACACGATCGGGATCCACAGGTTCCCCTCGGGCTTCCACCAGCAGGGTGATGTTTCCCCACACCGTTCGCCAGGGCAGCAAGGTGGGGCGCTGGGGGAGATAACCCAGTCGCGCATGTTCCACATTCCCGCGATAGGGGATCAGACCCAGAAGCGCCCGCAGCAATGTGGTTTTCCCCACGCCTGAAGGACCCAGAAGGGTGGTGAGCGTCCCCGGGCGCAGGGAAAACGTCACACTTTCCAGCACCGGGGTCCCCGCCAGGTCAACCGTGAGACTGTGTACGGTCAGAGGGTCGGGCATGGCGGGATTCTACACGAGGAACCGGGAAGCATCCACCGGGAACCTGGACATCCCCTGATGCGTCATATAGGATGTACAGGTATCCATAACCGGGAGGTTGATCATGAGACATCTGCACTGGATGATCCTTTCCGTATTTGCCTTTTCGCTGATCCGC
>JALUJC010000213.1 GCA_027053375.1 Caldifarciminota bacterium | reverse complement strand
GGATGAAGGAAGCGAAGGCGCTTCTCCAGTCGTTCCTTGAAAAGCATCCGGGATCATCCCGGGAGGGAGAGATCCGGGTTCTGCTTGGCAGCATTCTTCTCCGACTGGGCGACGAGGCGGGTGCGTTGCAGTGCGCACAGTCTGGCATCGGGGATACGGATCTTTCCGTCCAGATCCAGGCATGGAACCTCCTGGGGCAGATTGCCTTCTTCCAGGGAAGATATGGAGAGGCGCAGGATGCCTACCGACAGGGAATGGCACTTGCGGAAAAGCAGGGGGATGCGTTTCAGATGGCGCGTTTCCTTCACAACCTCGGACTCACCTACCAGCGTATGCCCGGTGCTGTCCAGTATTCCCTGCCTTTTTTGAGAAAAAGCATACAGATCTTTCTGGATGGGAATGATCCTGTTTCTTCCGCTCTGTCCATGAACAACCTGGCGCTTTCGTTGATCCCTCTGGGGAGATTTCAGGAAGCCTGGGAATGGCTGGTGTCGGCCCGCTTCCTCGCAGAGAAAATTCCCTATTCTCTGGGAAAGGCGCTTGCGGCCTATAACCTTGGTTCTCTGTCGGCGTTGAGAGGGGATTTTCTGGAAGCGGAAGCGCTTCTGAAAACAGCCTATACCCTGTTTTCCAGAATAGGACATGCCCGGCATCTGTTTCTCACCCTTCACGATTTGCTGCGTCTTGCGATGGCAATGGGGGACCGGCAGGGTGCGGCGCGCTGGATGAAGGAACTCATGCAGACGTACAGGCATTCTCCTCTGGCATCTCGTCTGGAGAAAGTCGCTCTGGAGTATGACCTTTTCCTTCTGGAGGAGGGAGAAGACGCATCCCCACGTCTTCAGAACTGGGTTGGTTCTCTCCCGCTGGATGTGCGTGTGGACGACGCCCTGCTCGCGGTTCGATATTTTCGTCGTAGCGGTCAGCCTGATCAGGCGCGCACGTATTTGCTTGAGGCCTGGCAGCGAGGAAAGGATGAGGGATATCTGTCCTGGATCCGCGTGTTACGGTTTCGGATGGAACTCACGGAAGATTCTGTGGAACGGCGTTTGCTGGCGACAACGGTGCTTGCGCATGCACGCCGGAGAGACTGGATTTCGCTGGAATGGCGTGCACGCGTGGCGCTTTATCGTTCGGATCCACGGTGGCGTACCTATCACCAGGCCCGGAGGGCGCTGGAACGTCAGCTCCAGCGGGTTCCGTCCTCCCACCGTCGCACCTATCTGTGCCGGGTGCGAAGGGATACCCCTGGCATTCTGGAATGAGGAAGGATTCAGCAGTCAGATGCAGGGCGGTGTACGACCAAACTTCGTTGACCGTTCCCGCGTGGCTGTGTATGATGTAGCATCATGAAACGCTGGAAAGTGGAAGTGGAGGTTTTCCTCAGGGAGGATCTGCTGGACCCGCAGGGTAGGGCCATCGGCGAAGCCCTGCAACAGCACGGGATTCCTGCGGAGGATACCCGGATGGGGAAGGTGATCCGGTTCTTTGTGGATCGGATGGACACGTCCCTGGAGGCGCGCATCCGCGAGATGGCAGAAGGATTTCTCTCCAACCCCGTGATTGAACGCTGGGAAGTCCGGATGGAGGAGGTGGAATCCCGATGAGTGCGCAACCCACGCTGGGAATTGCAGTATTCCCCGGGACCAACTGCGAACGAGAAACCTTTGAGGCTTTTCGTTCCCTGCCCGTTCGTCTCCGCTATCTCTGGTATGAAGACCCTGATCTTTCCGGGGTGGATCTGGTGGTGCTGCCCGGGGGCTTTTCCTATGGGGATTACCTCCGTGCGGGTGCCATCGCAAGGATCTCTCCGCTGGTGGATGCGCTCCGGGTGTTTGTGGAGCAGGAGCAGGGATGGGTCCTGGGGATCTGCAATGGGTTTCAGGTGCTCACCGAGGCCCATCTTCTTCCGGGTGCCCTGATTCAGAATACGTCAGGCCGGTTTGTCTGCCGGCGGGTGGCTCTGCGGGTGGAGAATCCGCATACCCCACTCACCCGCACCCTCTCCGCCGGGGAGGTCATCGAACTCCCTGTGGCGCACGGAGAAGGGCGGTATGTGGTGGATGCGTCTACCAGGAGAAAGCTGTGGGAACGGGGTCAGGTGCTGTTGACCTACGTGGAAGACATCAACGGGTCGGTGGATCAGATTGCCGGCGTGATGAATGAAGCCGGAACTGTTTATGGGATGATGCCGCATCCGGAACGGGCCGTGGATCCCTTGCGGGGGTGGCCGGACGGCATCCGCTTGCTGCAGTCCTGGGTAGAAAGCTGGAGGGAACAACATGTCTATACAGGATGACCTGGTACAGGCTTTGAAAGAACAACTGGCTTCCATGGATCTGGTGGAAGCCTATTTCTATGAAACCGGTGAAGAGGCCCGTGGCGGGGGAGAAAGTCCGCACGTGGCCGTGCTGGTCCGGGAGACCGATTTGCCACCTGAACAGCGGTTTCTGGAGCTCCTGGATGTGATTCAGAATCTGCCAGAACCCGTGGAGTTTGTGATCTATACACCTGAGGAGTGGAAAAATCTTCAGGAGGAAGGAAGCGAGTTCGTCTCCAGGGTTTTGAAGGACGGGATTCCGCTTCATCCCTCCGCTGGATAAGGAGCGTAAGATGTTTCAAAAAATTCTCTGGGTCACGGATTTTTCTGAGAGTGCCACCCGTGCCCTGGACTGGGCCAAACTTTTCACACGGACCTTTCGGGGAACCCTGACGCTTCTGCATGTTTTGCCCCGTCCGGAAAGTCAGCTTCCGGAACGCCTGAAAAAGGAGATGGACGACCATCTGGAAAAACGGTTGGAGGAGCGGACCCGGGCATTGCAGACGCTGGCAGATCGCCTGGAAGGAGAAGGGTTGAAGGTTCAGGCGTATGTGCGAAGTGGTCGCGTCGTGGAAAACATCCTGGAGGAGGGATCCACCCACGATCTGATCGTTCTAGGGA
>JALUJC010000212.1 GCA_027053375.1 Caldifarciminota bacterium | reverse complement strand
GGTACCTCCTTCCGGCATGGCATCCCGTGCGTTGATCACCAGGTTCATCAACACCTGTTCCAGCTGGGAGGGGTCCCCTTCAATGATTTGCAGGTCCTTCTGCAGGTCCAGCACCAGCTGGATGCGATCTCCCAGTGCGGATCGGAGAATGGGTTCCACCTGCATGATCAGACGGTTCCAGGAAACGGGAACCCGCTCTCCCGGACCGGGAGCTCCCAGAAGCATGAGCTGGCGGGTGAGCTGTGTGGCTCTGTGTCCTGCGTTCCTTGCAGTTTCCAGGTCTTCTTTCAGGGTCTGTGCGTTCTCAGGGAGATCCATCAGTGCGAGGTCCAGATGGCCGAGAATCAGGGTGAGCAGATTGTTGAAGTCGTGGGCAATTCCCGCGGCCATCCGTCCCACAACCTCCATTTTCTGGGCCTGCTGAATCTGGGTTTCCAGCTGTGCGATCTGGGTGGTGTCCTCCACAATCCCGACGATGGCAGGGCGTTTTCTCACCCACACCCGCCGGGCCACCAGGTCCAGATGCCACACCCGTCCGGCGCCGCCATGGATTTCAAAGGTTTCACGGATCACCGGGGCTTCACCGGTGAGCAACCGGTCCACCTGACGTTGCAGATTGTCCCGTGTTTCGGGAGACAACCGTTCCTGAACCTCCTCCCACAGCACGGGACCGTGATCCGGGAAACCGAGAAGCCTGCGGAGAAAAGGGTTCATATAGGCAAACATGGGAGGGGTGTCCAGCAGAAGGATAAAAATTCCCACGCTGGCATCTTCAGCCATAGCCAGGAATAGATGTTCGTGTTCGGCGGCTTTCGCCTGGGATGCCTGCTCTTCGGTGATGTCACGGGCCACACCATAGACCCGCAATGTCCCGGTGGTTTCATCCCATTCAGCGCGGGAACGGTCTTCCACCCACAGATAGGTGCCGTTTTTTGGATGACGCAGACGGTACCGGCGGACCTGAGGCTCTTCTGACTGGAGCAGACGCTCCATGGAAAGCTGAACCTTCATGCGGTCTTCAGGGTGGAGCAGTCCGAACCAGAACAGAGGATCCTGCATGAAATGCCCGGGTTCCACCCCCAGAATGGTTTCCACGTTGGGACTCACATAGACCACGACGCCCGGGGGTTTCCTCTGAGGGTATTCCACGATATAGAACACTTCCTGCATCACATCCAGGAGGTGGGAGAGCCGCTGGGCGGTGATCCGGAAAGCACGTTCGGTCTGTCTTCCATGCTGGATGAGCTGACACTGCGCGCCCACCTCTACCAGCAGGGAACGCACCTGTTCCAGAGATGGGAGGAGCGAAACGTAGGCTCCTTCCATCCGATGATAGAGGTTTAATACGGCTTTCTCGCCGTCCGGGAGGTCAAAAGGAAGGGCTGCGGAGCTGCGAAACCCGTACCGGAGGGCGGCTTCCTGCCAGGGAGCCATGCGGAAATCGGCCTCAATGCTGGGGGATATCTGGGGAGCACCTGTCCGGAGCGCACGTCCCGTGGGCCCTTCTCCCTCTGGATCCCGGGACCAACGGACCGTGATCTGCTGAAGGTAGGGGTGTTCCGGGGGCCAGGAAGCCACCACCCGCACCGTTTTTTCCGGGGTGTCTTCGGCGATACCAACCCAGGCGAAGGTGGCCAGCCCTTTCGCCACGCAACGCTGGCACAAGAACCGGAAAAGTGCAGATTCCCCCTCCGACATCAGGTCCCGAAGGGACCGAAGTTCCTCCAGCAATCCCTGTACTTCCCGGTCCAGACGATCCATACACCCCGCCGGTCTTTCCTGTGGTATACACCTCTGGAGATGGAACGTCAATCTGTGCATCCTGAAACGGAAGAAGCAGGAACCCTGTGCGATCCTGGAATTTTTGACAGCCTATTTTGTGCCCTGTACAATTCTCCCGATCATGGGATCTCTCTGGCTAGTGGTTCTTCTCCTGTTTTCAGACACCCTTCTGACCCACCGGGATGCTGTGCTGGACCTCGTTGCCCGTGACGGTGGGGTCTGGCTGGCTACAGGGGGGGGGGTGATGCGCTGGGCCTCTGCCGATTCCGTACCGGTGCCCCTCCTCTTTGCCGGTGTGGATCCGGTCTATGCCCTGGAAGTCTCCGGGGACACCCTCTGGATGGGCCGTGAGGATGTGATCCGGTGTGTGGGGGAGGGCTGTGTTTCCCTGAGCCTTCCCGGTCGCCCGGTGCCGGTTCGGGATCTGGTTCGGCGGAACGATACCCTCTGGGTGGCCACCCTGGGTGTGGGACTGGCCCGGTATGTGGCGCACACAGACACCTGGACCCTTTTCCGGCAATCCCGAGTGCCTGTGCTTCTTTCGGATACCCTTTACAGGCTTCGCTTGCTTGGAGATACCCTCTATGTGGCCACTGCCCGCGGACTTCATCGGGTGGACCTTGCGCAGATCCAGCAAATGTCTGCATGGCAGGACACGCTGCTTTCCGGGCATGGGATTCTGGATGTCCTGCCCCGCCCCGGGACCCTCTGGGTGGCTGCACTGGATGGGGTCTATCAAAATCGGACCCTGATGGACAGTCTCCTGTGCGGAAGCCTGGTGCAGCAGGGGGATCTGTATGCTGCCTGTGCCCCGGCGGGGCTTTATCGCTGGAATGGAAGCGCATGGCAGGCGGTGTGGAATTCCGCCTCCCCGATCCAGGGCTGGCGTCTTGTATGGCAGAACGGACGTGTCTGGCTGGGGGATCTGGGATTCCTCTCCCCCCTTCCCTCGTTAAATCCCGAGCGTGGCGGTGGGGTCTGGCGGGACGGGGTGCAGGTCTCGTTGTCCACCATCCCCTGGAACCGGTGGACGGACATGGCTGTGGACAACCACGGACGGTTCTGGGCAGTGGTCTGGAACCGGGAAGGCCTTCCGCTTGCTTCACCCGGTGCGGTGTTGATGATCCAGGATCCCTCTTCGCCGGTGGTGGTCTCCCCGGCCT
>JALUJC010000211.1 GCA_027053375.1 Caldifarciminota bacterium | reverse complement strand
AATGCCTTTCGTGCATGGGTGGAGCGGTATGGTCCGCAGTTCGCTTACGCGAAACTCCGACCCGGTGCCATCGTGTCCGGACGCTATTTTTATACCGCACAGGTTTCTGTCAAACGAATCCTGCTGGAACGGGAACGTTTTGATCCCACTTTTCCCTATCCCAGTTATGAAGATCTGGATCTGGGGCTTCGGCTGGAAAAATGCTGTGGCCTGCGACTTCATTATCGACCTGAACTGCTTGCATTCCACCACGCCCCTTACAGCCTGAAAGGTTACCGTGATCGCGCATGGCGTGTGGGTGTCTCACGGCGCTATTTTATCCAGAAACACCCTGAAGAGCGACGCCTTGTGGAACGCCTCCCGGGCGGGATCCCCATGGCGTTGTTCCTTGTGCGCGTGATGGACACGCTGCTCTTCCCCCTCGCAAAGTGGGCGGAGCCCCGTCCCCCTTCCTGGGCCGCCGTGCTTCGTCCGGTGTTCCATGTCGCCTATCGCCGCCCCTTTTTTGAGGGGTACCGCCAGCCGATTTCATGATCCCAGGGGATGGATGTCTCACCCGGTCGCCCGTATAATGCGAAAATGTCAGGGGATACCCCACACCTCCGCCCGTCCCTCACCTTCCCGGATGTGGATCTCGAAGCGGGGTACATCCAGCAGCGCGCCCGGGAACTCCGTCCGTATCTTCTGGTGACCGCCGGGATCGGCACCCTGGTCCTCGCTCTCTTTGGTGTGATTGACCATGTGCTGGGCAGGGAAAGCACCCCCCTTCTGATGAAGCTGCGTTATGGCCTTGTCCTCCCCTATGGAATCCTGGTTCTTCTGCTTTCCCGCTGGATTTCCCGCATTCGCACCCTGGTGCTTCTGTACCAGGTCTATATCGTGATGGTGGGACTGATGGTGCTCGGGATGATGCACATCCTGGGCGCAGAGGGGCAGTACTACTATCCAGGTCTGCTGCTCATTCTTGTGTTTACCTTCACGGTTTCGGGTATGGACATGCGGGACGCCCTCCCTCCCGCGTTCCTGCTCACGGGCACATCGGCGCTCTACTTTACCCTTACTCCCCTTTACAGTTACCCCACGCGGATCAACAATCTCGTGGGTCTGCTGGGAACCCTGGCGCTGGGAGCCGGGGGAGGGTACATGCTGGAACGCCTGCGTCGCCTGACTTTCCTGCACATGGAATGGCTGAAGAAGGAACGCAACGAACTGGAACGCCTCTCCCGCACGGATTCCCTGACCGGCCTGGCCAATCGGCGCGCCCTGAACGAACACCTGGAACAGGAACTCAAAAAAGCGGAACGGTACGGTATCCCCGTGAGTTTCTGGATGGTGGACCTGGATCACTTTAAACCTTTCAACGACACCTTCGGTCATCCCGCAGGCGACCGGGCCCTGCAGGTGCTCGGGGCAACCCTTCAGCAGTTTGCCCGACGGGCCGGGGACCTGGCTGCGCGTTATGGGGGGGATGAGTTTGCTGTTTTTCTGTTTGGATGTGAACCGGAGGAAGCCTGCCGTATGGCGACGTCGTTCGCCCGGAAATTCCAGGAAACCACGCGACAATCAGGGCCTCACCCTCTCACCGTCAGCCTCGGGGTCACCGGGGGTGTGCCCCCGCGCGGCCTTCAGCCCACCGACCTGATCCGTCGGGCGGACCATGCGCTGTATCAGGCAAAATCCAGCCCATCCCGGGTGGTCTGTGAACCCCTTTCGTCCAGTTGGACTCCAGAGGACCTTCCGCCCACCTGATCGGGAAGGGGTCTCCTATTCCGTACGCACGTACCGTTCCCCCTCTGGCCCCACGAGAAGGTTATTCTCCGCCCATCTGAACTTCAGCCAGGTCCCATCCTCCGCCACAAGGAACACCGAGCGTCCTATCACAAAAAAGAACCCCCGTTCTTCCCCACCCCCATAGGCCGAAACACCTTCTCCTCCTGCGGATACCGAACTTGAATAGGTGTACTTTCCATCGGGCATCAGGACAAAGGCTTTTGATAAAAAAGACGAATAATCACTGAAAGGATCGCTATAAGCCGACCCGGATTCCCACGTGCCGGCAAGCGCGACCTGCGCATCCGCACGTGGGCGAGCCAACTGCAACCCGGCAGCAATCTGAGAAAACGCTTTCTGATAGGCACGAAAATCCTGCTTCGCTGAAAGACAAATCAAATAGGCGGCCACCATAGGCCGCGCAACCACATAGATCCGCGCGCGCGTTTCTTTTCCCCCGGCATACTCCACAAAATCCCCTTTCGCACGAAAAAGCTGTCCTTCCTTCGCATAAACGCGAAAGGGATTTAACACGTCAAGCGTTGGAAATGCCTCACGAACTTCCGCGTGGAGTGCTTCCATATTGTCCGGTGAAAAGGCACCCGGGACATACCCCATGATCACCGTGGCTGCATAATCAGGCACGTGTTGAAGTACATAAACCGATCCCTCCTCTCCTTCCATCACGCGCGCCTCCCAGCCTTCCGGGACTTTCAAGGAAAATACACCGTCGGGGTGGGTGAACAGACCCCCCGCCACCACCGGGATCACCCCCAGGAACATCATGCCCCACAAACGAGGATTCATGATCCACCTCCTGGTTTTTCGGAGATGCTCTATAAGCATAGACCCTGAATACTATTTTTTCAATATTGATCAATTCGAAATAACGAACAATCCCTTTCTCCTGTGCATTGCTCCCCTTCCACGACGCAGGCAATCTCTCTCAAAACGGCATGCCACACCTTAACATCCATTCCCTCCCTCTCTCCCATCCTTCCTCCAGGTGGGTCCACATCACCAGGCAAGGCACAATTTCGCTGCACCGTCCATGTGTCTGTCTCCCATACGGTCAGGGTCCGCAACCAGGGTATACAAAAACCGTGTATTCATTGTATCTCACGAACTGTAAACCTGATGGACCTGCATTCTCCTGAATCGTTTAGACGCCCTCCCCTTCCTC
>JALUJC010000210.1 GCA_027053375.1 Caldifarciminota bacterium | reverse complement strand
AGGTCCACGGGGACTATATGATGCGAAACTACTACCACAGCTACCGCATGCAGACGGTGGTCTCCCGTGGCTTCAACCACGAGGGTGCGGGCCGGGGACCCATGTTCGTAACCTCCCAGATCGCCAACCAGGTGATGCGTCTCAAAATGGGCGAGCAGGAAGAGCTGAAACTGGGCTATGTGGCAGCCTTCCGGGACTGGTCCCATGTGCGCGATATTGTGGAGGGATATCTCACACTCGCGGAAAAAGGCACCGCCGGGGAGGTGTACAACCAGGGATCCGGACGCACGAACAGCGTGCTGACCTATCTCCTGCTGGCGCTGGAGACTGTGGAGATGCCGGTCAGGCGTCTCCGGAGCCTGAGGGGGGACGTGGTCATTGAAGAGCCAGGACAGATGAAGGAAGCCGAATGGTTCGGGCTCACCTTCCCCGTAAGCCGGGTGGACGAGATGATTCTTCGCGGAGAGGTGGACTTTACCCTGGAAATGGAGGGTCTGGAACTGGAAACCCCTGATCGCACCGTGTTGCTCCGGTTTGATCCCGCCCGATTCCGCCCCGCAGAGGTGCCCATCCTGCTTGCAGACAACCGGAAAATCCGGCACCTGGGATGGACCCCCACCCACAGCCTGCTGGACATCCTCCGGGATCAGCTGAACTACTACCTGGACGCCCACCATCGGTTTATCCCCCACTGAATGAAGCTTGCGCTCCTTATCTGGCAGGACCCCTACCACCGGTACGCCGGCGGCGCGGAGTTTTATCTCTGGGAATACATGGTCCGGCTGGCGGATCGCCATGAGATCCACTGGTTTGGCTGTCGCGATCGGGATCAGCCTGCTCAGGAACGGCGGGATGGAATCACCTACCATCGCCGCGGTCCCTGGCATCTGGCCAACTTCACCGTTCCCACCCTCTACCGGGCGTGGCGCCGAAACCACCGTCCAGATCTCCTCCTGGAAAGCATCACCAAGGTGCCCTTCTATGCCCCTCTCTTTGAGCGCGAGGTCCCCATTGCGGTCTTTGTCCCCCATCTGTTTGGCGCCACCGTGTTCCAGGAGACCAATCCCCTGCTGGGCAGTTACGTCTGGTTATCCGAACGGCCCATTCCCTGGCTGTACCGGAACCGGCCCTTCCTGGTGATCTCGGAAAGCACCCGGGAGGACCTGATCCAGCGTGGCATCCCGGAGTCGCAGATCTTTCTTGTGCCTCCAGGGGTCGCTGTGGACCGGTACACACCCGGGGGGCACCGTTCGTCCACCCCGCTGGTGGTTTATCTGGGTCGCCTGAAACGGTACAAACGCATTGATCTCGCCCTTCAAGCCTTCCGGTTGGTTCGGGAACGCAAACCCGACGCGGAGATGGTGGTGATCGGGGACGGGGATTATGCCCCCGCCCTCAAACGGCTCGCCGAAAAACTGGGATTGATGAACCGAGGCGTTCGTTTCCTTGGTCTGGTCCCGGAAAAGGAGAAGATCCGGTGGTTGCAAAAGGCCTGGTTGCTGGTGAACACCTCCCCCAAAGAGGGGTGGGGGATGGTCAACACGGAGGCCCAGGCCTGTGGCACACCGGTGGTGGCTTTTGATGCCCCGGGCATCCGGGACAGCATCCGCCCCGGGAAGAGCGGGTTCCTGGTCACCTATGGCGACGTGGCGGCGCTGGCCGAGGCCATGCTCCGTATCCTGGAAAACCCCGAACTCCGGGACAGGATGGGAAAGGCCGGGAGGGCATGGGTGGAAACCCTCCACTGGGATCGTCTGGCCCGGGACCTGGAAGCGTTTCTGCTGAACATCGTCCCGTAACCATGTCCACACAGGGTCCTTTTGACCTTCATGCCCGTCGCTACGATCAATGGTATGACCGTCTTCCCGGTGCCCGCATCTTTCAGGCCGAGGTGGCGTGCCTTCGCGCGCTCCTGAACGACACCCCCGCGCCCATGGTGGAAATCGGGGTGGGGACCGGTCGTTTTTCCGCTGCGCTGAACCTCCCCTGGGGTGTGGATCCCTCCCGTCCCATGCTGCGTCTTGCACGTCCCAGGGTCCCGCATCTCCTTCAGGCAAGAGGAGAAGCCCTGCCTTTCCGTGAAGGGACGTTCGGCACCGCGCTGCTGGTGGTCACCCTGTGCTTTGTGCTGGATCCCCTCACCGTCCTGCGCGAGATCCACCGCATTTTACGGTCGGGAGGCTGGGTGGTGGGTGGCTGGATTCCACGGGAAAGCCCATGGGCAACCGTCTACGCACGAAAAGGGGCGCAGGGGCATCCCCTCTACCGTGTGGCACGGTTCCACGCCCGCCGTGAGGTGGAAGAATGGCTGAAAACGGCAGGATTCCAGCCGCCTCGCTACCGGAGCACCCTTCGGGTGCCTCCCGAAACGGCACCCCCCACCCTCCGGAGTGTCCCTGGGGTTCCCGCCGGCGCAGGGTTCGTGTGTTTTGCGGCCCGCCGCGGTTGAAGGTTCCTCCCCCACCATCTACGCTTAGCATATGTGGACGCTCCTGCTCCTTGGGCTGATGAACCCCCGGTTTTTCGGGTTTGTGGACGCCCTGTACTGGATGGAACAGGTGAACCGCACCACCCGCGGGGGCCTGGACGCCTTCCAGGTGTCCCTTTTCTCCCAGGGGGAACTCTCCGACCGGTTGCGATACGCCATGTTCGTGGAACTGGCACACGGCACCGACACCGAAGCCGGCCTGGGGTACCTCAACCTGGAATACGCCTTTGGTGAACTCCGGCTCCGTCCGGGGCTCCGCCTCCGCTTTGGCAAACAAATGCTCCCGTGGGGGTTTTACAACGAGATCCACGACGCCACCCACGCTTTTCTTCCGCTGTTTCTTCCAACTTACTACGAACCCCCCGACACCCTGCCTGAACTGCGCCTCCTTCCGGTATACGACGCCGCGGTGCAGCTGCGGTGGGACCTGCCGGGAGGAGAATGGCTGATCTTTCTGGACAACGGTCCCGGGGAA
>JALUJC010000209.1 GCA_027053375.1 Caldifarciminota bacterium | reverse complement strand
CCCGTGGTGTTGTGGTTCATGTACCGGGGGTGGTGCGATGAAACGGGGTGGAGAGGGATTGCTGGTGAGAATCTTTATCGGCGAAAAGGATCGTAAGGAGGGGATGCCGCTGTATGAATATCTGGTCAAAAAGGCACGGGAACTGAACCTTGCCGGCGCCACCGTTCTGCGCGGCATCATGGGGTTCGGTGCGCACAGTCGTCTGCATTCTGCGAAGTTGTTGCGGCTATCGGAAGATCTTCCCATCGTGATTGAGCTGGTGGATACGGAGGAGAAAATCCAGCGGTTCCTTCCTGTGCTGGACGAAGTGGTGCAGGAAGGGATGGTGACCCTGGAGCGTGTTCGGGTCATTCAGTATCGTGCACCGGGTTCCGGGACTTGAAGATTCGAGGCTCCGGCGCTATACTCTACCACAACCCTTCATGGGGACGAGCACAGCAAGGAGGCAGATCAGGTGGTCAAGATTCGGTTGATGCGTGTGGGTAAGCGAAATCGCCCTTATTTCCGTGTGGTCGTTACGGACTCCCGACGTCCAAGGAACGGGAAGGTTCTGGAGATCCTCGGCCACTTTGATCCACTGCGGGAGGACGTCCACTCCCTGGATCTTGAACGTTACGATGCTTGGATCGCGAAAGGGGCCAAACCGACGCCTCGTGTTGAGAAGCTTGTGAAGCGCCTCAGAAAAGAGGTCAACACACCGGCCTAACAGGAGGAGATCCATGGCTGCACAGGTCAACCTCAGAGATCTCGTGGAATACATCGCGAAAGCGCTCGTGGACAATCCGGAGCTGGTCTCGGTGAAGGAGATTCCCGGGGAGAAAACCGTGATCTTCGAGCTGAAAGTCGGCGAAGGGGACCTCGGTAAGATCATCGGCCGTGAAGGGAGGACGGCGAAGGCAATTCGTGCCCTGATCGCCGCAGCTGCCATGAAACAGGGCAAGCGGGCGGTCCTTGAAATCCTTGAGTAAACCCGAACGGATCCAATTCGGGCGGGTCCTCAAACCGCACGGTCTCCGTGGTGAGCTTGTGGTGGTTGTGGACCCGCCCGAACTTTTTTCTTCCCTGGAATGGGTGTGGGTGGAGATCTCACCCAATCAGTATCGTGCCTTTCGTATTGAGGAGGTGCGACCCTATCGGGGAAAACACAGTCCCTTCCAGTTTTTTCTGAAACTCGAGGACGTGCTGGATCGCACCATGGCGGAGGCGCTCACGGGAAGAGTCCTGTGGATCTCCAGGGCAGATTTGCCCCCTCTGGAGGAAGGAGAATACTATGCCTTTGAACTTATGGGCATGGAAGTGCACAGTGAAGATGGGCGTTTTCTCGGCCATGTCTCGGAGATCTGGCTGTTCCCCGCGCAGACGGTGCTGGAAATCCAGCCCCCTGAAGGAGACGCCTTTCTGCTTCCGATGGTGAAACCCTTTATTGACCGCATTGATCGCCTTTCCGGTGTGATGAGGGTTCGTCTCCCGGAGGATCTTCCCGATGCCCCCTGAATTCACCCGTCTTCAGGGGCAGGAACACGCCCAGCGGTACCTCCTTTCTCTTCTGGAACAGGAGGCGCTTCCCCCGGCTCTGATGTTCGTGGGACCCTCTGGTGTGGGGAAAGCCACCGCAGCCTATGAGTGGGCGCAGATGCTGCTGTGCACGGGTGATCGTCCTCCCTGTGGGAGGTGCACATCCTGCAGACAGATGAAGTCCCTGAGTCATCCGGATTTCCATCTTCTGATGCCTCCAGGTGAGCGTGAGCGTGTTCGGCCAGAACGCGGGCTCCGACCATTCCCTCCGGGGATGGGTTCGCTGCAGATCGGCATTGATGAGGTCAGGAGAATCCGTGAAGAACTGCAACGTCCCCCTGTTCAGGGTACACGCCGGGTGGTGGTGATCCTGGACGCCGATCAACTGACCCCTGAGGCGCAGAATGCGCTGTTGAAAAGTCTGGAGGAGCCGCCGCAGGGAACCCTGTTTCTCCTGGTCACATCCCAGGAGCACCGGGTGTTGCCCACCCTTCACTCCCGTTCCCGGAAGCTGGTTTTCCACTATCTGGACTACGCTTCCTTTGTGCGCGCCCTTCATCCGGAGCCATCCCAACCCACACTTCTCTATGGGCTGACCCGGGGGAGCCCGGGTCTCGCCCGCGTGCTCGTGGAACGCGGTGTTCTCCATCACCGTCAGGCGTTTCTTGCTTTTATCCACGGGAAATGGGAGGATCTGGTCCGTGTACTGAACGATCATCTACAGGGGTGGAGTGCCTTTGACCTCCGGCTGGTTGTGCTGATCTGGGGGACCCTGTTGCGGGATCTGTTGTTAATCAAGCTGGAGGCGAACCCCCACCACCTGCTGGTCCATCAGGATCTTGAGGAACGCCTCCGTGAGACTGCGTCTCGGGTGGATGTCCAGCGGCTGTTCCGTGGACTGTATGCACTCCGGATGGTGGACGTGGCCCTGGAGCGCAACCTGAGTCCGCTGGAAGCCCTGAGCCTCTTTCTTGCTCAGGTGGATCCTCCGCATTTCAAATCCACATTTCTCGAAATTCATCAGCCCGGTGCACCTTTTGATGTATGGGCATGGTTTGCACATAACCCGTGAGGTGAACCATGGAATGGACACTGGAACGTTTGCAGGAAACCCCTCTCCATCGTTTGCCTCTCCCCACCCCGGAAGAACTGGCACAGCGGATGGATCATACCCTTCTGCGACCGGAAGCCACCAAAAAAGATCTTGAGGCGTTTCTTGAAGATGCAAAGCGGATCCGTCCCTATGCCGTGTGCATCCACCCCGTGTGGGTTCCCCTTGCCCGGAGACGTCTGGAGGGTACAGGGATCCGTGTGGCGACCGTGGTGGCTTTTCCTCACGGTGCCACGTTGCCGGAGGTCAAGGCAGCGGAGACCCGCCGGGTGGTGGAGGCGGGGGCGGAGGAAGTGGCTATGGTGATGCATGTCGGTCTTGCACGCATGGGTGCCTGG
>JALUJC010000208.1 GCA_027053375.1 Caldifarciminota bacterium | reverse complement strand
GTGTCGGGGACCCTGTCGGATCCCGGTCCGTTCATGCTTCCCGGTGGGATGATGGGGGCCATGATGGGGACCGGTGTGATGAGCGTGCAGCAGGGAGGATGCGATGGGACCCTCACCCCACCCAACCCTGTGGACAACGATGCGGACGGTGTCTACCAGTCTGCCACCTGGTCCGTAAACTGCGATACCGTGATGTCTCTGCCCAATGGTACCTTCCACATCATCAAGCAGGGTTTTGTGTCCATGGTGGATTCCAACGATGCGGACCCCTGGGTGGGGCGTGTGGAAGTGGGCAACACCCTCCGTTCGGATAACTTTTTCTATTACTACTTTGAGTACCCCAATATGCCCAGTGGCTTCCACCTGTATCACAAAGGTGTGCTCTCCACCAACCGGAACGGCAACACCTATACGGTCCATCTGGATTACACCTGGAAGGTGCAGGCCTACGACACCCTGTACGGTCCCATGCATTATCTCTGGGACGGCAGCTTCACGCCGCAGGATCCCAACTGGGATCCCTCGACCGGCACGATGACCGACGGCACCCTGAGTGTCAGTGGAAGCATGGAATATACCCTTCCTCAGGGCACCACGATCTCTCTGAGCATCCAGACCCTCACGCCGGTGACCTATGCCTCCACCTGCAATGGCGGTGGGCCGGTTTCGGGTTCTGTGGAGGTATCCTGGAACAACGGGCAGAATGTGCTGGATCTCCAGATCACCGGATGTAACCAGTTTACGGCAACGTACAACGGCCAGCCGATTAACGTAACGCCGGTTCAGATGGGCGGAATGTGAACCGAGGATGTCTCATGGGCGCGGCGAAGCGTGCGCTTCGCCGCGCCTTCTTTTTCTTCCAGAAAGGAGTGAGATGATGCAGGATGAACCGGTCAGGGTATTGCGGCAGACTTATGTGTATCGGGGCAAAGTGGTCAATGTTCGCGTGGATGAGATCGTCACGCCCCGACATCCGGAAGGTGCCCGGTTTGAAGTGGTGGAATATGCCCCTGCCGTGACCATTCTTCCCCTCCTGTCCGATGGGCGTGTGGTGTTGACCCGGCAGTACCGGCACGCCCTTCGCGACTGGATCCTGGAACTTCCCGCCGGTAAGCGTGATCCCGGTGAACCCTCCCTGGACGCCGCCCGCAGGGAACTGGAGGAGGAAACAGGGTACCGTGGCGGGAACTGGACGTTCCTGCTTTCCTATTATGTGGCACCCGGGTATTCCACAGAAAAGATGGACTTCTGGGTTGCGCGGGATCTGGAGGCAGGGAGACCTCATCTGGATCCCGATGAATGGCTGGAGACGGTGGTGATGCCCATGGAAGAGGTCTATCGTCGTCTGGTCGCCGGGGACTGGGTGGATGCGAAAACGTTTATCGGTCTTTCCTATTTTTTCCTGACGGATCCGGAAGGCCAGGCCTTTGCCCGATCATTCCAGCCATAGAATATCCGGCATCTGTTCCAGGAGGGGATCCAGACGCTCCCACAGTCCCCAGAGAGGCTCTGCCTGAAGGTCTTGATAGCGTTCCGCCTCCTGCTGGCGAATCCGGTCCCGGATGTCCTGTAAATCTTCAGGAAAAGGCGGGAGCATCTCCTTCTCCTGGAGGCGCTCCCAGAACACGTCCAGCAGGGCAAAGGTTCTTGTGTCCTCCTGGTGTGCCGCAAAACGTAACCAGTGATGCAGGGTGGTGCGCAATCCCCGGGCGTGCCGCTGTGCAAGGAACAGTGCCAGCGCCTGAAGAAAGTGTTCACTTGCTTCTTCGGGGCGTTCACGTTTCCAGGCAAGGGTGGCAAGGTTGAGCGAAACGCCCGCGACACCGGCATCATGATGGAGATCTCTGAAGAGCAGGAGCGCCTGTTCAAAGTGATTTTGTGCCACTTCCCGGTTCCCCTGGTCCATGGCCAGCACACCCAGGTCCTGATAAACCCGGGCTGCGCTTAAACGGTCTCCCGCTTCAAGGAAAATCTGAAGCGCCTGTTCGTAACGTTTCTCGGCATGGGCGTATTCTTCCAGGAGCTGGTGGACCTCTGCCAGGTTGGCGAGGGCTCGTGCAGATTCCACGTTTCTCCCCAGTTGCTGGTTTTTCTGAAAACTGAGAAGAAACAGACGTCGGGCTTCACGGAGGTCACCTGTCTCACGGGCGAGGAGACCCAGGTTGTTCAGCACGGTGGCGACCCCGCTCATATCGCCCGCCTTTTCCCGAAGTTCAAGGGCACGCTCAAAATGACGGCGTGCGCTGGATAAATCCCCGGTGTTCAGAAAAAGCAACCCCAGAATATTCAGGGTTTCTCCCTCCCGGGCGGGAAGATCGAGGCGATGAAAGCGCGCCTGAGCCCGAAGCAGGTAGGATCGCGCCTCCTCAATCTGGCCGCGGTACAGGGTGAGCACCCCCAGTCCCATTTCGACAAGCGCCAGGTCTTCGGTATTTTCCACGGTTTCCTGTGCAACAAGAGGCGAAAGCCACGTTCGTCCTTCCTCAAACTCGCCTGCCGTATAGAAAAATCGCCAGAGTCGTGCTCCCAGTGCCTGCGCTTTTTCTGGATCCTCCTCCGTCGCCCAGCGGAAGACCCGCCGCAGGTTTTCTTTTTCCTGGTGGAAAAATGATATTGCGCGGGAGGAGGTTCCCGTCACCAGTTCCGGTGCACGGTATTCCAGCTGTTCCATCACCCAGACGGCGTACCGACGGTAGTTTTTCGGGGTTTCTTTCCGGGCCTCCGGGATCTCCTGGATCCATCGTCGGACCGTTTCGGGAATTCGATAGCGGTTCTCCTGACCTTCCACAGGAATCATCAGCGACTTATCCAGCAGGTCATTCAGGAGGTGTTCCACCTGGTCTGCCTTCAGAGGAGGGAATCCCACCACCTGTTCCATGGCACTTGTGGAGAGTCCCGCGGGGAAAAGGGAGATTCTCCAGAGTAATCGCTGCTCGTCCGGTGTGAGTTGAGACAGATTCCAGTTCAGG
>JALUJC010000207.1 GCA_027053375.1 Caldifarciminota bacterium | reverse complement strand
GGTGAATCCCAGGTTACGATCGAAGGAAAGACCTATCCCCTGCCCCGTCCCTTCTTTGTGATCGCAACGCAGAACCCCCTGGACCTGATGGGGACGTTCCCTCTTCCCGATTCGCAGCTGGACCGTTTCGCCCTTCGAATTGACCTGGGATACCCATCCCTGAAGGAAGAACTCCAGATCCTCCAGGAAGGCAACCCCATGGATCGGGCACGAACCCTTCCTCCTCTGCTGGATGAGCAACGCGCCCTTCAGCTTCAGGAGGAGGTTCGCGCGATACGTATGGACGAATCTCTGATGGAATATCTGTTGCGGATCGCCCACCTCACGCGTGAAGACAGCCGTCTCAGGACTGGCCTCTCCACCCGCGCGGTGTTGATGTGGGCTGCCGTGGCCCGCGCATGGGCCTACATTCGCGGGCGGGATTACGTGATTCCTGAAGACCTCCAGGATGTGGCACAGCCCGTGATCCAGCACCGGCTGGTCACAGAAGGCTCGCGAGAAACGGTCCCCTATATCGTGCAGGAAATTCTGCAAAAAGTTCCGGTGCCGATCTGATGGCTCCTCCTGCTTCCCCTCTTGAAATCTTCCGGGCGTTTATCAGTCCGGAAGGGCTTTCTCTGTATGAGGTGGTGCAGCTCATTATGAACACACGGTACGAAGGGCAGCTTCGGCTTGCTCAGGAACAAAGGATTGATTTTCGAGAAGGTCTGATCGTGGGTGCGCTGTGTCCCCCGCATACCGGACAGAAAGCACTGACCCGTATCTGGATTCAGGAAATTCCGGGCGTGGCATCCTTTATCCGGACCCCGGAAATTCAGGATCACCGTCTCCGGTATGGAGAAATTGACCTGCTGAACCTTCAGGAAAGTGCGGATGCCTTCCACGCACTCCGGGAAACCCTGCCCATGGAGGAACCCCTTGAAATCGCCCAGGATCATGAGAACGGTGCCTCTCTGGGCGCCATCCCGGCCGCGGTGCTCCAGTATATCCGAAACAAAAACGAGCCTCCCAGCATCCGGGAGATGCTGGACCATCTTCCTTTCCCGGACTCAGACATCCTCAAAGCCTGTCGTGACCTGACGGATGCCGGGATCCTGCGAACCGTGGTGGGCGGAATTCCCCTGCCCGGGGATCTGATCCGGAAAAACCTTTTGTTTCTGTCCAACCGGGTGGGGGTGATCTATGCCTTTTATCATCATATGGGGCTGTTTGGAAAATTCCGTCGCCGTGGGCCTCATCTCTACTACGGGGTGCTGAAATACCCTCCGTACCGCTTTCACGTCTATGTGCTCCACACCACCCCGGACCTGCCCATCCGGCAATACCGTCTTCTGTTTACCATGGCCGACCTTTTGATGACCCTGGGCCACGAGGTTCCGCGAACCCGGACGTCGGTGCACATGCCGAAAATCCGGTCACTGGTATTCCGCAGAGACCGGTGGTTGATAGAAGGGAAAGAGGAAATTTCGTCCCTGCCTGAATTCTTTACTCAGATCCTTGAAGAGACCTCCCGGACCTCCGGGAACGGATGAAAAGGAAACGAACCATGAACGGCAAATCGCAGGGCGTGGAAGTACTGCGTGGCGTGATTTCACGTGGCGTGTTCCATTTGTTTGATGTGGTGGAATTTCTGATCCATACCGGGCTCCAGGGAGAACTCGTGCTGAAGGAGCGGGGAAGCATTTTCTTTCGAAACGGGGAGATTGTGGGAGCACGTACCGACGGATTCGTGGGATTCAAGGCCCTGCAGCGTCTCTGGTATCATGAGGGGAAGATGATCTTCTCCTTTCTGGTACGTCCGGAAGTGCAGGACGACAACCTTCACATCCGTGAACTGGATCTGATTCACCTTCAGGAGAGTGCGGATACCTATCACTCCATGATCCAGATGATTCCCCTGGATGCCCAGCTTCAGCGCTTCCAGGAAAACGTGATGGGCGCAAACGACATGGAGCAGAACATTCTGGCGTATCTGGAGAAGGTCTCCCAGCCCACGGTTCAGGAGATCCTGGACAACTTCAGCTTCCCCGACCCCGACCTGCTGCGAACCATCCGGGATATGGTGAAGAAAGCGTGGGTGGAGTTGTTCCGGCAGAACAAGAAACTGCAGCCCCGGCGCCTGGAACGGGTCAATCTTCTGCTGATTTCACCGAAAACGGAATGGATTGATGCCTTTTTTGATGGGCTCGGGCTTGCGGGGTATACCCGACGGCGGGGAAGGCAGGTGTTCTATGCGTACTGGATCACAGACACGCGCCGTGTGCACATTTATGCGGTCCATCTGATGCCCGGAATGTCGGTGGGATTTGTGCTCCCTTTGCTGCATCTGGCCCATATGGTGGTGGCCATTTCCCACATCCCCCAGGATCTTCGCACGTGGTTGAGCCCGGAGCAGGTCCCCATTTTACGCTACCGGGAGGGCACCTGGTATCATCAGAACACCCCCCTGGACAGCCTTCCGGACTTTCTTCAGGATCTCCTTCCGAGAACAACCAGTGAATCAGGGGCTTGATCCTTCTGCCGCCATCGGCTATAATATCGGTCGCATGCTCCCCGGTAGCTCAATCGGCAGAGCGGCGGGCTGTTAACCCGTAGGTTGCAGGTTCGAGTCCTGCCCGGGGAGCTTTTATGGTTCCCTTGACACATCCTCCCCTTCGCGGTATGCTGAAGGTGCGCCGGGGAAGGGAGGCATGTGATTCAACGGTTGTGGTTTCTTCTGGACCACCCAAATTGGGCGGTTCGTCTTGGTGCAGCCTATCTCTGGTTTTTCCTGTTCCTAGGAATGGCTTATGGTCTGGGCTGGATGTTCCCTGTCGGTACATTGCAGGGCTTTCCGGCGATGTCCTCCGTGACGTTTCCAGACAAGGCTCCGATCGGGACCCGGATCCTGGCCACCGTGGCACGCAATCTCTTCCTTTGGGGGCTGATTGTCGGCGCCAACCTGTTCCGCGTGGGCCGGTTCTCGTTCGGGTATCTCC
>JALUJC010000206.1 GCA_027053375.1 Caldifarciminota bacterium | reverse complement strand
TGCCTTCAGAGGAGGGAATCCCACCACCTGTTCCATGGCACTTGTGGAGAGTCCCGCGGGGAAAAGGGAGATTCTCCAGAGTAATCGCTGCTCGTCCGGTGTGAGTTGAGACAGATTCCAGTTCAGGGCCTGGTGGAGTGTGCGGGCTCTTGCGTCGCGGTCAGGGAGTTCTTCGGGTGGATGCCTCAGGGTTTCGTCCAGGCGTTCCAGCACCTCCCCGGGGGAACGCAGGCGACAGCGTGCGGCAGCCAGCTCAAGGGCAAGGGGAAGGCCATCCAGACGCCTGCAGATCTGTATGAGCGCCTGGCGATCTTCAGGTCCCGGATTGTAGTCTGGCCGGTGCTGACGGATGCGATCCAGAAGAAGCGCATATGCGGGATTTTCCCCGGGATCCGACGTTTCCCCAATGTGAAGCGGACCCACCCGGACCTGGGTGCTTCCCTCCATGGGAACGGCGCGCATGGAGGTGATGAGAATCCGCACATGTCGGGTTCGCTGAACGAGCGACTGAAGAAAAGCAAGGGTGTTCTCGTGGAAACGTTCCAGACCATCCAGGATCCAGAGCATCTGTCGGGCAAAAAGACGTTCAACAAGCAGGTCCAGGGAGGAGCGGCCGGGTTGTTCCCGCAACCCCAGCATGCGAATTAACTCCAGGGGAAGAAGGTCAGGGTCCTGTACCAGCGAGGCATCAAACCACCAGACGCCATCGGGGAAGTGGGTCAGAAGACGCTGTGCAACTTCCACCGCCAGACGGCTTTTCCCGGTTCCCGGAGGTCCGGAGAGCACCACAACCCTTGCGTGTTCCAGTGCCTGGATGACGGTCTGGATCTCTTCGTCACGGTCCACAAGCTGTGTGGTGGGCCTGGGCAGGTTATGGGAAATGGCTTCCAGTGTACGAAGCGGGGGGAATTCCGAGGGGAGTTCGGGATGCACTAACTGATAGACCTTCTCCGGATCCTCCAGTCCTTTGAACGTATACGCGCCAAGATAGCGTAATGCTGTACCTGGTGGAAGATGTGCCTGAACGGCCTCATGGAGACGATGGTCCACCAGAACCTGTTCACCGTGGGCGGCATCCAGCAACCGTGCACAAAGGTTGAGTGGAGGACCAAAGAAGTCACCTTCCCGTTCTCGCACCTCACCATACGTGAGGGCCATACGCACCCGGAGTTGTTCAATTTCTGGAGGCCAGGAGGTGTGGTGGAGCGCGAGCTGAGCATCCAGGGCTGCCTTCAACGCCTTCCGTGGGTCTTCAAAAACCGCATAGAATGCATCGCCTGCCGTTTTGAATACACGGCCCTGGTGATCACTGATGGCCTTGCGCATGATACGATCGTGTTCCGCGAGCGCGCGGGCCATCGCGTCAGGAAAACGACTCCACAGACGGGTGCTGTCTTCAATGTCGGTGAAGAGGAAGGCGGGCATGTCCCCTATGATATGCGAAAACCATGGGAACGTCTATTCATTGACAGGCCGGGAAAGGCTGTGTACAATGGATCTCACGTAACTGGAGTACAATTCATGACCCCTGAAACAGACAAGCGAGGACGACCTGTTCTGTTTGTGTTGTCCGCGGCCTCCGGCACGGGTAAAACCACCGTGGCACGGGAAGTGGAGGCCCGGGTCCCCGGGCTCTTTTATTCCGTATCTGCCACCACGCGTGCGCGGCGCCCCTGGGAGAAAGACGGGGTGGATTACCACTTTGTGACCCGGGAAGTGTTTCGTGCGTGGCTGGAGCATGGGAATCTTCTGGAGTGGGCGGAGGTGTACGGGGAGTATTACGGGACCCCCAGAAAACCTGTGATGGAAGCCCTGAAGGACGGCCGGGACGTGCTGCTGGATCTGGATGTGGTGGGCAAACGAAAACTCCAGGCACTCTTCCCCGGTCAGGTGGTCAGCATTTTCCTGTTTCCCCCTTCCCTTGAGGTGCTGCGAGAACGTTTGATTACCCGGGGTGTGGAAAGCGGAAAACTGGAGATTCGCATTCAAAACGCCCTTCGGGAGATTGAGGGTGCCCAGGAGTACGACTACTGGATTGTTAACGATCAACTGGAAGAAGCGGTGGAAGCCCTTGCTTCTATTGTACGCGCAGAGCGACAGCGGAGTTATCGTTTCCCCCGAATACCCCTGCAACGCTCCGCGGAGGTGGGCGCGTGAGCGAAAAAGAGACCAGGGTTCGCCGGGTGCTGGTGGCAAATCGCGGGGAGATCGCCCTGCGGGTCATTCGCGCCCTGAAGGAACTGGGGCTGGAGTCTGTGGCGGTCTATTCGGAAGCGGATCGTGACAGTCTCCATGTCCAGCTTGCAGATTATGCCATCTGTATCGGACCGCCTGCCGTTCAGAAAAGTTACCTGAACGTGCCACAGCTGATCAGTGCTGCGCTGGTGACCGGGAGCCAGGCCATTCACCCGGGATATGGTTTTCTTGCGGAAAATGCGGATTTTGCCCGTATCGCGCGCCAGCATAAACTGGTGTTTCTCGGACCGTCCCCGGAGTCCATTGAGTTGATGGGTGACAAAATCCGCGCAAAACAGATCATGCGCGATGCCGGGGTTCCCGTGGTTCCCGGGAGCGATGGGCCGGTGGATTCCCTTGGAGAAGTCCGTGTGGTGGCCCGGGAAATCGGCTACCCACTTCTCCTGAAGGCCGTGGCCGGCGGGGGCGGACGGGGCATGCGGGTGGTGGAAGCCCCCGAGGATCTTCAACGCGCTTATGATATGGCACGTTCCGAAGCCCAGGCAGCCTTCTCGGACAGCCGTCTGTATGTGGAGAGGTATATTGCACGTCCGCGTCATATTGAGGTGCAGGTGATGGGAGACCGGCACGGCAACGCCGTGCATTTCTTTGAGCGGGAGTGTTCCATCCAGCGGCGTCACCAGAAGCTCATTGAAGAAGCCCCATCACCGGTTCTGACACAGGAAGAACGCGCCTATCTTGGAGAGGTTTCGCTCAGGGCGGTACAATCACTGGGCTACGAAACCGCCGGAACCCTGGAG
>JALUJC010000205.1 GCA_027053375.1 Caldifarciminota bacterium | reverse complement strand
ATCCCCGTATGCGCCCGTATATCTACATGGAGCGCAGCAAAATTCACATCATTGATCTGCGGAAAACGCTGGCGGCGCTGAAGAAAGCTCAGGAGTTCCTTCGAGATCTGGTCTCCAGGGGCGGGACCGTTCTTTTCGTGTGTACCAAACCCCAGGGGAAGGAAGTGGTGCGCGAAGAGGCCGAGCGTGTGGGGGCCTTCTATGTGGTGGAGCGCTGGCCTGGCGGATTGCTGACCAATTTTGAAACCATCCAGCGGCGTATTCAGTACATGCGGACGCTGGAACGGATGCGCACCGATGGGACCTTTGAGAAGTTGCCCAAGAAAGAGGTGGTTCGGCTGGAGAAGAAGTATGAAAAGCTGAACCGCATTTTTGGGGGCATCAAGGATATGAACACCCTGCCCAATGCGCTTTTCGTGATTGATGTGGTGCGCGAGAAGATCGCTGTGGCGGAAGCGCGTCGTCTCGGCATCCCCATTGTGGCGCTGGTGGACACCAATGGGGATCCGGAGCTGGTGGATTTTCCCATTCCGGGGAACGATGATGCCATCCGGTCCATTCGTTTGATCGTGCGTGCCATTGCTGACGCCGTTCTGGAAGGAAAGCAGGGCAAGGATTTTATGGTGACCGAGAAAGAAATGGCCCAGGCTCCCGCAGAAACTGCATCGAAGGCGCCTTCTTCGGAACCGACCGAAGAGAAAGAAGGATCGGAAAAAGAAGAATCCGCGCCCACCCCTGCGGAGGCGGCTCCTGCGGTAGAGGCTGCCGAAGAGTCCTCTCCAGCAGAGGGAACGACGAATGAAGCCCCTTCAGAGGAAACGCCTGAGGAAGCCGGGAGCGAAGAGGCCAAACAGGAAGGAGCGTGAGCCCATGGCAGCAAAGATCACCATGGAAATGATCAAGGAGCTTCGTGAGCGAACCGGGGCCGGTTTGATGGATGTGAAAAAGGCCCTGGAAATTGCAGAGGGGGATATGGAGAAGGCCGCGGAAGAACTGCGGAAGATGGGTCTTGCAAAAGCCGAAAAGAAACTCGCTCGCGAAGCCAATGAGGGACTGGTGTATGCATACATCCATCCCGGCAACCGGGTGGGTGTGCTGGTGGAGGTCAACTGTGAAACCGATTTTGTGGCCAACACCGATGAGTTCAAGCAGCTTGTCCACGATATTGCCCTTCAGATTGCGGCCATGAAGCCCGTGGCGGTTCGGCGTGAAGATATTCCTGAAGAGGTGCTGGAGAAGGAAAAAGAGATTATCCGCGCACAGTTTGAGGGAAGCGGGAAACCTCCCCAGGTGATTGAGAAGATTGTGGAAGGGAAACTGAACACCTTCTTCAAAGAACGGGTTCTGATGGAGCAGGATTTTATCAAAGATCCCGGGAAAACCATTCAGGAGCTTGTGAAGGAAACCATCGGCAAGCTGGGCGAGAACATTGTGGTCCGGCGATTCTGCCGGTTTGAACTGGGACAGGAATGAGCGACACCGGAGGATGGTCGGACGGAAGTCCCCTCCAGCGTGTGGTTCTGAAAATCTCGGGTGAGATCCTGGGGGGAGAGGAAGGATTTGGCCTCTCCCCCCAGGTTTTACAGTATCTCGCTGAAGAAATCTCCCGGCTGTTGCAGCATTCATCCCTGCAGCTGGCGCTTGTGGTGGGTGGGGGCAACATCCTGCGGGGCCATCAGGCTTCCCATCTCGGCATTGATCGTGCCACCGCGGATTACATGGGCATGCTGGGGACCGTGATCAATGCCCTGGCACTGCAGAGTGCCCTGGAGAGCCGGGGTGTGCCCACCCGTGTCATGACCGCCATTGAAATGCCTGCGGTGGCGGAACCCTATGTTCGACGTCGGGCCATCCGACATCTGGAAAAGGGTCGGGTGGTGATCTTTGGGTGTGGTACGGGCAATCCCTTCTTTTCCACGGATACAGCCGCGGTTCTCCGTGCCAGTGAGATTGGTGCACAGGAGGTCTGGAAGGGGACAAAGGTGGATGGTGTGTACACAAAGGATCCCATGGTGGATCCTGAAGCCCGGCGCCTGTCCCGCGTCACTTTTGACGAGATTCTTCAGCAGGATCTTCGGGTGGTGGATCCTACAGCCGCTGCACTCTGCAAAGAAAATGGCATTCCCATGGTGATTTTTCGCCTGATGGAAGAAGGTGTGCTTCTTCGTCTTGCACGGGGTGAAGTGGTGGGAACCCGTGTGGAACAGAAAGAAAGCAAGGGGGTCAGGCATGGAGCTGGATAAGATTTTTGAGGATGCCGCACGGCGTATGGAGAAGAGTCTGGAATCCCTGGAACATGAGTTTCGGAGAATTCGTACAGGACGGGCCACGCCTGCTATTCTGGAGGGCATTCGGGTAAGCTACTACGGGAATGTGGTTCCTCTCCAGCAGATTGCAAGTGTGATGGTCCAGGGCCCCCGGATGCTGGTGGTGAAGCCCTGGGACAAATCCGTGATCGGAGAAATTATGAAAGCCATCCAGGCCTCTGGACTCGGTCTTACGCCTCAGTCCGACGGAACGGTGCTCCGGATTCCCATTCCTCCCCTTTCAGAGGAGCGTCGTCAGGAGCTCGTTCGTCTGATCCGGAAGCTGGCGGAAGATACCCGGGTTGCTGTTCGGAATGTGCGCCGGGATGCACTTGAACAGATCCGGAAACTGGAAAAGGACAGCGTGATTTCGGAGGACGATCGTCGTCGTGCGGAGGAGCGCCTTCAGAAACTCACCAATGAGTGGGTGGAGAAGGTGGACGAAAAGCTGGCGGCAAAAGAAAAAGAAGTGCTGGAGGAGTAAGTCCCCTGGATCGGTATCCTGCCCTTTCCTCTCGCGCGCGTGAACGTCTCCCCCGACATGTTGCCATCATCATGGATGGCAATGGCCGGTGGGCGCAGAAACGGGGACTGCCGCGGGTCCTTGGCCACCGCATGGGGGTGGAAGCCGTTCGGGAGATTCTTTTTCTGGCCACGGAGCTTGGGCTGGAATATCTGACCCTGTACACCTTTTCC
>JALUJC010000204.1:1772-9536 GCA_027053375.1 Caldifarciminota bacterium | reverse complement strand
GTCTGGCGGAGGTTTCCTTCCAGAATCTGCGGCGGTGGGGACGGAAATGGGTCAGGCCATAAAGGAAGGCGGGCGAAGCGGGATCAGGGGGCGGGTGGTGTTGATCAGGCCCGTGCTGTTCGAGGGAGCGAGAAAGATCCGGACATGGCACTTCCAGCCTCTTGCCTTTGCAGCCCTGAAAGGACACACCCCACCGGGGTGGGAGGTGGTGCTCTACGATGATCGCCTGGAGGCCATCCCCCGGGATCTACGGGCAGATGTTGTGGCCCTGAGTGTGGAAACCCTGACCGCCCGGCGGGCCTATGCCCTGGCACGTCCCTTCCGGGAGCGAGGAATTCCTGTGGTGATGGGCGGGTTCCATGCCACCCTCTGTCCGGAAGAGGTGCGGGAGCATGCCGATGCCGTGGTGCTGGGAGAAGGGGAGGAGATATGGCCCCGGGTGCTGGACGACGTGCGTGCGGGCAGGCTCCAGTCGTTGTACCGCGCACACCGACGGCGGACGTTCCGGACACGGTATGACCGCAGCGTTTTTCAGGGCAAACGCTATCTCCCGGTCGATCTTGTGGAGGCCACCCGGGGGTGCGGGTACTCCTGCGAGTTTTGTTCTGCTCAGCGATTTTTTGGAAGACGCCACAGGATACGTCCCGTTGGGGATATCGTGGAGGAAATCCGCCAGCTGCGCCACCGGTATTTCTTCTTCGTGGACGACAACCTGACCTTCAACAAGACGTTTGCCCGGGAACTCTTTCAGGCCCTCGCGGGGCTGGGGAAAATCTGGTTCGCCCAGGTGTCGCTGGATTTTGCCCGGGATCCGGAACTGGTGGAGATCGCGTTTCGTTCCGGCTGCCGGGGGGTGTTCATCGGGCTGGAATCTCTGCATCCGGCAACGCTTCAGAAGATGGGAAAAGACTGGATGCTGCGGCTCGGGGATCTGGAAGAAAGCCTGCGGTTTTTGCACCGGCGGGGGATGCACATCTACGCCTCCTTCATTTCAGGATACGATGGGGATCGTCCGGAGGACCTGGCCAGGGTGCTTCGATTCTCCCTGCGCCATGCCTTTTTCCTGACAGGGTGGAACCCCCTTCTGCCGATGCCGGGGACAGAACTGTATGCGCGATACAGGAAACGTCCGGATTTCCGGGATAAATGGTGGCTGGATCCGTCCTATCGGTTCGGAGAGCTTCCCTTTCATCATTCCGGCTTTCCGGGAGGGAATCCTGATCCGTGGATACGCCGGTACAGGCAGGCTTTTTACAGCATCCCGGGGATTCTGGTTCGCTGGATGCGCATGCTGGTGGAACGACGCCGCGATCATTTGATGTTCTGGTTGCTCAACCTGGCCGCCCGCAGGGAGATCCGCCACAAGTTCGGTCATCCCCTGGGATAAACCATCGACTGAGGAAATGACGGAAATCATGGATGGAATCTTTCGTCAGTACCGCGCCATTTTTCCGGTTTTTCGGGCATAGTGGAGCCCAAGATGCATCACGACGAATCCCAGCAGCACATACAGGCACGTGTGGAGAAGTGAAGGCAGCAGAAGGGGCATCGGGGATCCCGGGCGGAGGGAATCGGCCATGACCATTCCTGCCGGGCCAATGGGGGTGGTCCATGCCAGGATCTGGAAAGGGCGGGGCTGCTCCTTCACGGAAAACAGTGCACCGCTGGTGAAAAACAGCACCCAGTAGAGGAATCCTGTGATGCTGCCCGCCCGTTTGACCACGAGCGCCACACCGAACAGGATCAACCCCATTCCCCAGCTGGCAAAGAAAAGAATAGCAACGGAAAAGGCCATCCAGGGCCATGCGACAGGGGGGATATGGATGGTGTGCCCCATGAGTCGATAGGTTCCCAACGCGCCCACCAGGAAAATGCTGTAAAGTCCTGTGTGAAGAATCAGGTTGGCCACCATCCGACCCAGAAGGATCTGCCAGAAAGGATGAGGAGACATGTACACATGTTCCAGGGTACCCAGCAGGCTGTCTTCCCAAACCAGCATGGCCGATTCGTACATGATGGTCAGGCTGATCATCCAGAGCAAAAATCCCAGAAGTCCCTGGAGAAAACGTGTGGGATCGGGCTGGAAAAGCAGGGTGAAGAGTCCCAGGAAAAAGAGCAGGTGTCCCAGGACCTCAAACACAAAGTTGGGAAGGTAATACCGTTGTTCCCAGTAGTATTTGTAGAGATAGGCCTGAAGGATCTTTCTCATGGCGTGACCTCCCCGGAGAGCAGCGCACGCACCACATCTTCAAGATCCGGTTCTTCGCGATGGACTTCAAGGATGGTGGTGCCTTCCCGGTGCAGGGACGACAGCAGAGAGGAGAGATCCCGTGCTTCCACTTCCTGCTGAAGAACGCGGTGGTCCTTTCGGTAAACCACGCGGTAGACACTTTGCCAGTGTGGGAGTCGGCGGAGGGCTTCCCGGGGACCTTCCCAGAGGATGCGGCCTTCCCGTATGAACACAAACCGGTCCGCAAGCCTCCATGCCAGATCCATCCTGTGCGTGGTGAGCACAACGGTGCAGGGGGATTGCTTCACCCAGGTACGGATGAGTTGCTCCACCTGCTGAGAAGCGAACACATCCAGGCCCAGGGTGGGTTCATCCAGGAAAAGGTAGCGTGGTCGCTTCATCAGTGCCAGGATCACCGCCACCTTCTGCTTGTTTCCCCGGGAGAGATCGTTGACCGGGTTCCCCTTTCGATGAGCCAGATCAAACTGTTCCAGCAATTCCTGCGCGGTCTGAAGGGCTGCTTCTGGAAGATCCCAGAGCGTTGCAAAGAAGCGAAGGTTTGCCCATACCGGGAGATACCCGTACACATTTTCCGCGTTTTCCAGGACCACGCCGATTTCCCGGATCAGGGATCGCCGAAACCTGGAAAGCGAACGTCCGTCGTACAATACCTCGCCCGTGTCCGGCAGCAACACACCACAGGCGATTTTGATCAGCGTGGTTTTCCCTGCACCGTTGGGACCGATCAGGGCCGTGATCCCGGGAGGAAAGGAGACCGTGACCCGATCCAGGGCGGTGTGTTTCCCAAACTTTTTGGAGAGTTCTTTCAGAACCAGCATGGAAACCTCCTGCAGGGGATGCCGTGAGCGCCGGGTGTTGAGAGGATACTGCAGGATGGTGAGATCAGAGATGGATCAGGCCCATGATCAACCTCCTGGTGAGGATGTTTCAATCCTAAAGCACCCGTAAAGGGAAATCAAGAGGTCTGCCTCCCTGGTAGAGAGAAGATGCGCACACGCCTCTGCTGTACCGGTAGGGTTTGCTGTTTTCCACGCATGCCCGGGGGCGCCATCGTTTGACCGTTTTGCATGGGGGATCTATACTCCTGGTATGCAGGCAAAGAAGATGGGATGGGTGCTTCTGCTTCCTCTGGTGCTTCAGGCCCAGTCGGTGGTGGTGCTGAGCCCCACATCGGTTCGCGCGTACGACACCGCTGGAGTCCTGCAGGCTGCGCATTCCCTTGCGGGAACCGCAGCGGTGCAGGGGCGGGCTGTGGGGGATACGTTCTGGGTGGTTCAGCAGTCGCCAGCATCTCTGGAGATCTGGTCGCTGCAGGGGTTGATGTTCCAGGGGACCGTGGCGCTACCTGACGGGGTGCCTGTAACCCTGGATGTGTATGGGGACACCCTGCTGGTGGGATATGCCTCCCCGGCCAGACTGGTCCTGGTCTCCAGGCAAAACGGAACGGTGGTGGACACGGTGAACCTTCCAGCGGGTGTGCAGGATCTCCAGGTCACCCGGAGTACACCGCCCTACGTGCTGGTTGCGCTGTCTCCGGGGCCGGTGTTGCGCTATTCCCTTTCCACCCTTGCTTTTCCGGACACCATGCCGCTCCAGGGCGTGGTTCATCTGTTCCTCCATCCCACCCTGGTGAATCGGGTGTACGGGGTGTCGGAAACCGGCTGGTTGTACGAGGCGGATCCCCTGACGCGTGCGGTGCTGGACAGTGTACATGTGGGTGCCCCGGGGGGGCCGGGGGTTATGGATGCTTTTCAGTACATCTATGTGGGCGTCGGCACACAGTTGATCCGGGTGGATGGTGTGTCCTTCACGCTGGTGGATACGCCTCTCACCCTTCCCGATACCCTGACCAGCCTGCACTACGTGGATCCCGTGGTGTGGGGCGGTACGGGTGGAGGCACGGTGATCCGGTGGAACGCATCCACCCTGCAGGGTGGGGTGGCATTTACTGTGCCGGAGGGTGTGGTGGAGGTGGTGTATCGTCCGGTGACCGGCGTGGCAGAGTCCCCAGACCCGGGCAAAAGATATCCCCGCCTGGTTCCCTCAACCGCCGGCTGGATCCTTCACGTTCCTTCCGCAGCGGATGTGACACTCTGGCGGGTGGATGGTCGTCGGATGGGGCACTGGTTGCGTGCACGCCGGGTTGCCCTGGGGTGGCTCCATCCCGGGGTGTATGTGCTGGACGTGGATGGCACCCGGACCCCTCTCCTGATCCCATGAGGCTCCAGCAGGTCCGGGCCCGTCTGCTGCATCGGGAAGAGGGTGGACGGTACGTGCATCTCGTGTTTGCCATGGAGGAAGCGTCGTGGCGGATCCTTCCCGGGCAATTTGTCCAGTTGCAGGTTCGCGATGCGGAACAGTACGATCCTTTTCTCGATCGCCCCTTCAGTGTGTTCTGGACCGAGCCCGGACGTCTGGGGTTGCTGGTGTTGCCCCGCGGTCGGGGGACACGCTGGCTGGTCAGCCGGGACCCCGGGACAGAGGTTTCACTGATCGGCCCGCTTGGGCAACCCTGGCCACGCTTTCCCCGGGTGGGACTGGTGGGCGGGGGTAGCGGGATCGCACCGGTGGTGCATTACCTCCGCACCTATCCCGACACGGTTGCCTGGGTGCGACTGGGTTTCCGTGGGGACATTCCCGCCTTTCTCCCGAAACGAATTCCTGCGTCCTCCCCGGTGGAGTTCTGGAGCGAAACAGACGCACCGGGTGCCCGGAGGGGGCGTGTGACCGATGCCCCCCTGCCGCTGGATGACGGGGTTCAGATCCTGGCCTGCGGTCCTCCGGGCATGCTGACCGCGCTTAAGGAGATCCTGCCATCCACCCGGTATTATGCGTCTTTTGAAGAAGTGATGGGGTGTGGGTTCGGGATCTGCATGGGTTGCCTGACACCGCGTGCCGGAGGCGGTCACTTTCGGACCTGCCGGGAGGGTCCCCTGTTCCGTGCGGATCAGGTGGACTGGACCCGACTCACGCAGGACGTCCGCTGAGTCCGAGCCGCACAGTCCCCACCACCACCGTGGCCACCGCCGTCCATCTTGCCCCTGTCACCCGTTCCTTCCAGAACAGACCTCCCCACATCACAGCAAATAGCGGGCTGGTGGAAGACAGGGGAACGGCCAGATAGAGGGGGAAGTGGCGGAGGGCCACCAGATAGAAGTACATCCCGGCCACATCGTTCAGGATCCCTGAAAGGGCTGCTGCCCCCACGGGAAGACGCAGGGTGGGTGTCCGGAGAACCTTCAGGGTGGTCGGGGCCATCATCAGGAGGAGAGGTGCGGCGATCAGGGAACGGGCCAGGGTGGTGGCGAAAGGGGAAAGATGCTGGACCAGAAGCTGAAACAGAAGGGAACTCACCCCCCAGAACAGGCTCGTAAGCAGGGCAAAGGACCACCCTGCAAGATCCCGGGGATCCCCTCCCTTTTCATGATCCGATCCCGTGAGACGCAGTCCATTGACCCCCACCAGGATCAGCAGAACCCCTGCCCAGGCCATCGGAGGCGGAACCACATGCCGGAAGATCATTTCCAGCACGATGGCCGAGAGGGGGTAGGTGTTGGCCACAGGGTGTGCAATGGAAATGGGCAGCCGATGGAGTGCCTGAATGTACGCACCCCATGCGATGATGGGACCCGCCAGAGCGGCCATAAAGGCCAGTCCCCAGACCCTGAGGGGCATGTGAAACACTTCCTGCCAGGGTCCCAGAAGGCCAAGAAGACTCAGCAGGAGGGCTGCACCCAGCAGGCGCAGGGCGTTGATCTCTCGTCCTCCAAGGTGGTGGGTGGCATATTTGACCACGGCGGGATTCAGCCCCCACACGAAGGCAGCGGCCAGCGGGGCAAGAAAACTCATCCCCCCACCCAGCGCGTGTAAAGGCTTTTCGCCCGTTCAGGGGTACAGTCGGGACAGCGGACCAGTGCCCGCCCATCCGGGAACAGGGTGAGTTCCCCTTCCGGGGTGATCAGGCGAAGCACCTGGCCACGTTGTTCCACCGTTCCGAGTTTCTTTAATTCTTCTGCCAGGGATGCCAGATCCAGCTGCCTGGGTGGGGTGGGACGAATCTGAACGGTGTCCCGGCCGCAGAGCACCAGGGTGCGCTCGGTGTAGGTTCCCTCCAGCGCAAGGAACCGGTGGTGCGCGCATACCGGGCAGTCTGGATTTCTCTGTACCTGATAACGGTGCACCTGAAAGGGGTGGACGGTGATACGGAACAGATCTCCAGGCACGGGATGTCCCAGCAGGTGTTCCAGAGCCAGCTGGACCTGGAGCGTCCCCACCAGGGTGGTCAGCGTGTTCCACACCCCCACCCGGTCACAGGCATCCAGGTGTTGTCCTGAAGGGGGTGGGAATCGGCAGCCCAGACAGGCGGACGTCCCGGGCTGAATGGCCATGACCCGACCTTCCTGGCCCGCAGCGGCGCCGTAGATCCAGGGGATTTGCTGTTGAACAGAAAAATCGTTGATCAACCACCGTGTGGCCCAGTTATCGGTTCCGTCCAGGATCAGGTCCACGTCGCGTAAAAGTTCGTGAATATTTTCGGGGATCAGATCCGCCACGTGGACCTTCAGTTGCGCCTCGCTCCAGATGGTCTGGAGGTGCCGGGCTGCCCGTTCGGCTTTCGGCCAGCCCAGGTCTGCTTCGGTATACAGATGCTGTCGCTGGAGGTTGGTTTCCTCCACCACGTCCCGATCCACCAGGGTGAGATGCCGGACCCCGGCACGCACCAGCAATTCCGCCTGAAGGGTCCCCAGTGCGCCCAGTCCCACCACTGCCACCCTTGCCCGTGCCAGACGTTGCTGGCCTTCCGGGCGAAATGCCGCAAGAAGCATCTGGCGATGAAAACGATTCATGGAGTGGGACGGTAGGTGGGCACCCATCGTTGAAGGAAGGCGATCCACCGTTCGCGTTCGGGAAGCGTGCGAAGCATCTCTTCAAGTTCACGGAGCATGGTTTGCCGCTCCTCGGGACACAGCGCCTCCCGCAGGCGTGCCCGAAAAACTTTGGGATGTTGCGTGGGCAAAACCCCTTCCTCTGCCTGGAGAAGTTCTTCAAAGAGTTTTTCTCCGGGACGGGTTCCGATAAAGCGGATGGGGATGTCCCGATGGGGTTCATACCCTGCCAGACGAATGAAGTTTTCCGCGAGTTCAAGGATGTTTACCGGCTCCCCCATGTCCAGCACGAAAACCTCTTCCTCATGTCCATCGGTCTGGATCACCGCTTCCAGCACGAGGAATACGGCTTCTTTGGGAAGCATGAAGTACCGCTTCATTCGGGGGTCGGTCACGGTAAGGGGCCCTCCACGACGGAGTTGTTGTTCAAAAAGCGGCAGAACACTCCCCCGGCTGCCCAGGACATTGCCAAACCGAACCGCGACGAACCGGTGTCCATCTCCATGAAAGGACGTGATGACCCGTTCACCCAGTCGTTTGGAAGCCCCCATGACCGATGTGGGGTTGACAGCTTTGTCGGTGCTGATATAGACAAAGGTGTGCACGCCGGCTTCCCGCGCCAGACGG
>JALUJC010000204.1:0-1762 GCA_027053375.1 Caldifarciminota bacterium | reverse complement strand
GTTTATAAGCGGCTGCGTGGAAAAGAACTTCCGGCGGATGATGTTCCATCCAGCGTGCAAGCTTCTCCACCTCACGGATGTCGGCAAGAAGGCATCGGAGAGAGAGTTCCGGATGGGTTTCCTTGAGTTCCCGTTCCAGCATATAGAGTTCGGTTTCGTCAATCTCCACCAGAATCAGTTCGGCGGGATGAAAGCGTGCAATCACCCGCACCAGTTCCCGCCCAATGGACCCACCGGCACCGGTGACCCACACCCGGCGATCCCGGAGCAAACGCTCAATTCTTGAGAGATCCAGTTCCACAGGGGGCCGACGCAGGAGGTCTTCTACAGCAATTTCACGGGGTGTGGGCACACCCTGGGGGGAAGCAAGCCATTCGTACACATCGGGCATGACCCGTACGCGGGAAATACCGGCGCGGCGGACCCGCTGAACCAGTTCCTGAAGGCGCGACGCATCCAGAGATGGGATGGCGATGATGACCTCCTCCACCGCATGATCCCGGATGACCTGACGCAGGATCACCGAACCCCCGAGAACCGGGACGTCCAGGAGGCGGGTGCCCCACTTGAAAGGATCGTCGTCAATGATGCCCACCACGTGGGTGCGGGGTTCTTCCAGCAGCTGCCGCAGGAGACGCTCGGCTCCCCATCCCGCGCCGTAGATCAGGAGACGGCGGCCTCGTGGAGACTTCAGGGCTCGTCGCCGGTATTCAAACAGCCGGCGGCTGGTACGGAACAGCGCAAGCCCGAGAAGGGAGGCTCCCATATCGGAAAGGAAAAGACGGGGGTCCATCCAGAGGCCGGCCCCGAGGGCGGCCAGGGCGAATAACAGTTCTCCTGTAAGGGTGGACAGACTGATCCGGATCAGGTCCGGAAGGCTGAAAAATCGCCAGGGGACCAGGAAGGTACGAAACACCATGGAGGCATAGAGTTTCCAGGGGAAAAGCAGGGCGAACAGGAGGGGGAAGCGGTGGAGAGGTTGATGATCCAGCCACAGCGCAACCATCAGGGCCATCGCCCAGACGGCAGTATCGCCGAAAAGGTACAGCAGGGCACGGGTCCAGGCGTTTCGGGGAAACCAGCGGCTCATGGGTTCAGAACCTCACGAAGAACCGCGACCACCTCCTCCTGCATATCCCCCGTGAGATGGTTGTAAAAGGGGAGGGCCACCACTTCCTGGCTCACCCGTTCGGTGATGGGGAGTTGACCGGCATACCGGGCAAAGCGTTCCCGGTGCACCGGCTGGAGATGAATGGGAGGATCAAAATAGGGACGGCTTTCAATCCCGGCACGTTGCAGGGCATCCATCACCTCGTTACGCAGTGCGGCAGGCACCCGGACGACATACACAAACCAGTGGACGTCTGCCCACGAGGCAGCCCGGGGACGCTGAATGGAGGGGAGTTGCTGAAGGGCCTGATCGTAGCGTTGAAATACAGCCCGCCGACGCTGGCGCATCTCTTCCAGGCGCCGCATCTGGGCTTCACCGAGAGCCGCGGATAATTCATCCATGCGGTAGTTGTATCCCAGGAGATCGTGCATAAGCCATCGTCCACCCCGGAGACGCCCCTGGTTGTGAAGGGCCCGAAGGGTTCGGGCCCAGTCCTCACGATCCGTGACCACCATTCCGCCTTCGCCGGTGGTGATCTGCTTGTTGGGATAGAAGGCATAAACGGCGATGTCTGCCTTTGCCCCGGCCGCCTCCCAACCGCTATTTACGCGCACACGGCTGCCCACAGCTTCACAGGAATCGCTGATCCAG
>JALUJC010000203.1 GCA_027053375.1 Caldifarciminota bacterium | reverse complement strand
CTGTCCGAGGCCATTTTCGCGTATCCCAACAACACCTATAAGTTCACAGACGTGCCCAAACTGAACGCCAGGGTCTACCGCGGCATGACCCACGATGGCATCGGAAAATACCTGGAAGGCGTCATTGAGAAAGCGCCCGGACCCACGGACGACGTGATCAAGATCCTCCAGGACGAAGGGGTGGATGTGGTGGTGAATTTCCTGCCCGTGGGCAGCGAAGAAGCCACCAAATGGTATGTGGAGCAGGTGCTTCAGGCCGGTGCAGCCTTCGTCAACGGTATTCCTGTGTTCATCGCCACCTCGCCCTACTGGGGCAAGCGTTTTGAGGAAGCCGGCCTTCCGGTGATCGGGGACGACATCAAGTCCCAGGTGGGCGCCACCATTCTCCACCGCACGCTGGTTCAGCTGCTCAACGACCGGGGGGTCAAGCTGGAACGCACCTACCAGATCAACTTCGGGGGGAACACCGACTTTCTGAACATGCTGGAGCGCGAACGTCTGGAGTCCAAAAAGATCTCCAAGACCCAGGCCGTGACCAGCCTTCTCCCCTATGATCTGGGAGAGGAAAACGTGCATGTGGGACCCTCGGATTACATTCCCTGGCTGAAGGACCGCAAGTGGTGCCACATCCGGATGGAATGCCGGACGTTCGGAGACGTGCCCCTGAACATTGAGACCAAACTGGAAGTCTGGGATTCTCCCAACTCCGCGGGGGTGATGATTGACGCCATCCGGACCGCAAAAATTGCGCTGGATGCGGGTCTGGCAGGTCCCATTGTGGAACCCTCCGCCTATTTCATGAAATCCCCGCCCAAACAGATTCCCGACTTCCAGGCGCGTCAGGATCTGGAGGCCTGGATCGCGAAACACAGCCAGGCATCCGAAGGCTCCGGCGAAACCAAATCGTAAGTGCCTGGAAGATGAGCACCGCCCCGATTCCACAGGACAGGAATCGGGGCGGTGTTGTTCTGGAGGCAGACCTTGGGGCGCTGGGGATTGTTCGTTACGCTGGAAGGCATTGAAGGCAGCGGGAAATCCACCCTGGGCACACGTCTCATCCAGGCGCTCAGGGACCAGGGTCTTCCCGTAACGGCCACCCGGGAACCCGGCGGCACCCCTGCGGCGGAGGCGATCCGCGAGGCGCTGCTTCATCCTGACCTCTCATGGGATCCCTGGGCTGAAACCCTGGCCATGCTGGCCGCCCGGCGGGAAAACGTGGTCCGGGTCATCCTTCCCGCCCTGCGTGACGGTCACGTGGTGGTGTGCGACCGTTTTATGGACTCCACCTATGCCTATCAGGGATTCGGACGGGGATTGCCCCTGCGTGTGCTGGCGCGTTACCATCGTTTTGTGCTGATGGGGGTGCGTCCCCACCTCACCCTGCTGGTGGATCTTCCGGTGGAGGATGCTTTCCGGCGTCTTCAGCGTTCCCATGATCGCTTTGAGCAGGAGACGCGCGCCTTTCACGAACGTGTGCGCCAGGGATACCTCCGTCTGGCACGGCGGGCGAAAAAGCGATTTGTGGTCCTGGATGGGCGCAAATCTCCGGACGAACTTCTCCAGGAAGCGCTTCCCATCGTGCTGGAACGGTACCGCCTGCGCAGGGGGAAGCGAAAGCGCCCTTAGAGGGTTTCCTTCAGCACCTCCCGCATCTTCAAGAACACCTGCGTCAGCGATTCCCGTGCAAGGTTCAGGGCATGGGGCAGCTCTTCGGGCGGAAAGGTCCCGTGTTCCGCAGTGGCCTGGACCTCCACCAGCTGACCTTCCTCCGTCATGACCACGTTGAGGTCCACCTCCGCACCTGCGTCGGCCTCATAATCTGGATCCACCACCCACGTGGCGTCCACCCGTGCCACGGAAATGGCCGCCACCAGCGTTCGCACGGGGAAGCGGGGAAACACACCCCGCTGGGTCAGGGTTCGCATCCCCAGGTAAAGGGCCAGCATGCCGCCGTTCACCGAAGCCGTACGGGTCCCTCCGTCCGCCTGCAGCACGTCACAATCCACCACCCAGGTCCACTCCCCGAGCGCCTGGCGGTCAATCGCTGCACGCAGGCTCCGACCAATAAAACGGCCGATCTCCACAATCCGTCCATCCGGATGAAGTGCCTTAAAGGTTCGGGTCCGTCGCTGATGGGTGGCCCGGGGCAGCATGTCATACTCCGCCGTGACCCACCCCTCACCGGATCCTTTCAAAAACGCCGGGACACCTTCCTGAAGGGTGGCTGTGCACAGCACCCGGGTGCGTCCCATTTCCACCAGACAGGATCCTTCCGGATGTTCCGTCCAGCCGGGGAAAAATTGAAGTTTTCGCATGCCGTGAAGCCTACACAGTCCCCACCGATCCGTCAAGCACCCCTTGACAGACCCCCCCGGGTGGACCATCCTTATACTTGATTGCATCAGTCAACATAAGGAGGGTGCGTCATGAAGCGAATCCTGCTCAAAATTGAGGGCATGAACTGCCCCGGCTGTGCCCGAAAGATCGCCTTCTTCCTGGAACAGGCCGGTGCCCAGGGGGTGACGGTTTCCCGGGAGACAGGAGAAGCCATGCTGACGGTTCCAGAAGGAGAACTGCCGGAGAATTTTGTCTCTCTGGTGGAGGAAGTGGGCCACTACCGCGTGGTGGACATGGTGGAGCTGGCATGAGCGGGCCGATTCCTTCCGAAGCGCTGAGGGAGGCGCTGGCGACATTGCCGGGCTGGCGTGAGGAAGGGGGCTGGATGGTACGGGAGGTCACAACACGCCACTGGCGGGATACGATGTTTCTGGTCAACGGTCTGGCATCCCTGGCCGAAGCCCAGCATCACCATCCCGATCTGGCGATATCCTACCGAAAGGTCGTGATCCGGTTGCAAACCCACGATGCGGGAGGGATCACCGAAAAGGATCTTCGGCTCGCCCGTGCCATCCAGGACTGGCTGAAACGTGTGTCGGATCTTGAACCACAGGAGGCGTAGCCATGTGGATGGCCATGCTTTTGGCTCTGAGTGGAACCCTGATGAACCCGCAGGGCAATGCGGTTGGTACGGTGGAGATCACCC
>JALUJC010000202.1:1798-9579 GCA_027053375.1 Caldifarciminota bacterium | reverse complement strand
GTGTCTTCCGGAACAAGATAGGTCAGACGAAGGACCGGGAGGGGCAGAATCTGAAGGGTACGCGGAGTCATTTCTGCGAGAAGATGATCGTTCCGTCCGGACGGATCTGGCCCTGCTGGATCCATTTCCGGTAGGCTTCCACCAGCGGTTCCGAAGGAAGAGAAGCGAGGACGTTCTGTGCTTCACGGAGTTTTCCCTTTCGGAGAGATAAGAGAAAGGTCTCCCATTCGGCTGCGTGGGGATCCGGGTTTGTGCGAAGTTCATAGATGGCAAGGGGGGTGTGGCGCCCTTTTACCTGAACCCAGCCCAGGGGGCGGAAGAAAAAGGGCCGGGTGCAGCGGTGCACCACATCTTCACTCACCACCACAGGGACCCCAAAATGACGGGTCAGGCCTTCCAGTCGGGAGGCGGTGTTTACGGTGTCTCCCACGGCGGTATAGTCAAAATGGTCAGGAGATCCCAGGTTTCCCACCACCGCGGGTCCGGTGTGGAGCCCGATCCCGGTCCACAGTTCAGGTTCCCCTTCCCGGACTCTTTCCTGGTTCCATGTCTGAAGGGTGAGGAGCACATCAAGGGATGCCCTGCAGGCGCGATTCACATGGTCTGGCTGGTCCAGCGGGGCATTCCAGAAGGCCATCACCCCATCGCCCAGGTATTTGTCCAGGGTGGCACCATGGGCAAACAGCACGGCGGTCACGCGACTCAGGTAGGCGTTCAGCAGTTCGGCAAGACGATCCGGGTCCATGGTCTCTGCCAGCGTGGTAAACCCCCGGATGTCAGAAAAATACACCGTGATCTCCCGCCGTTCTCCCCCCAGACGCAGGTGTTCGGGATGCGCCAGCACCGTCTGAAGCACATCCGGAGAGAGGTAAAGTCCCAGCACACGACGAATCCATCGCCGTCTTCGCCATTCCTCTTCATAACGCCACGCAAGATGGATGATCAGGGTGAAAAGCTGAACGGCGAGGAGATACAGCAACGGCAGCGCCAGGTCGTGACGCAGTGCCACGACCTGGATACCGATAAGAAGAAGAAAGACAGAACCCTCTCCCCCGATCCATCGGCCCCGGTGCGTCCAGAGACGCATACGAAGTGCCATCAGCAACAGCGCCAGTGCAAAACCCAGGAGCACGCGGAAACCGCCGCCGGGGACGTGAAGTTCACGTCCCTGAAGGGCTGCGTCCAGTGCCATCACATGAAAGTCCACGCCCAGGGTCACGGGGCTGTAGGGGGAGGGCCTCAGGTCGTGCAGGCCCGGAGCGGAGCTCCCAAGGAACACAATCCGATGTTCGAGAAGCGCCCGGGCGGAATCGGGAACATTTCCGGTCTGCAGGTAGCGATAGGCCCAGTTCAGCACACGGGCAACGGGAAGATGGGGATATCGTCGGAGTGGATCACCCACCGGGGGAAGCAGAAGGGGCTCGGTGGGGCCCCGGCAGGAGGTGTGGTTCAGCAGGTTCAGGGTGGCCTGAAAAAGAGACGGCAGGGCACCCCCGGGTAGCCGTGTATACCGTGAAATCTCGCGGAAAACCCCGTCGGGATCCGCCTGCTCGGCCACATTCCCGATGGCCTCCGCCCCTTCCTGGAACGGAAGAATGGGTGCCAGGACTTCACGGGCTTCTGGTGCCTGTTCCCGGTCAGGGCAGAGGAAACGGGGAAGCAGGGGTCGTTTTCCGGACTGCCCGGCGAATGCAGAGAGCACAACAGGAATCCGGGTTTCACGCATGGCACGGGCAAGCGCCTCATCCTGACCCGCCTGCGCGGAGGGTTCGGTGAGGAGCAGGTCCATCACAAAGACCCGCGCGTGAACAGCGTCCAGCAGGCGAATCAACCCTGCATACAGCTCCCTGGGCCAGGGAAACACCACCCCCACTTCCGCCAGGGCATCCAGGCTTGCCTGGTCCAGATCCACCACCACGAATCCGGAATCTACCGGGGTGGGGAATGCGCGATCCAGAAAGCGATAATAGGCATCTCTCACCTGCCGTTCCCGCAGGTCCATGGGCAGAAGCGCCAGAAAGAGGGGAAGCCCGAGGCCGATCAGCGGCCAGAGGCGTGAACGTACCTGTTGAATCGCTGTTCCCTCGCCTTTGTCAGGGAATCTGCCGGGACACGGGATACGTTCCAGCCTTTGAGTCGCTGGATCCGTGCACGCAGGTCCGGATGCGTCCGGAGGAAGGAGGGCGTGCCGTCGTGTGTTTCACCGGTTCCCTGAAGACGCTCCAGCAGGCGGATCAATCCTCCGGGGTCATAGCCAGCCCGGGAGAGGTAGACATACGCCAGAGAATCGGCATCCCATTCCTGATCCCGCGTCCACCCCTTTTCCAGAATATGGACGGTGATGGCACGCGCCATTTCTCCGAAAGCGTCGGCGTATGCCGCAAAACGATCCTGATGACGGGCGGTTTCGGAAAGAAGCACCCCCAGGGCTCTGGCTCTCTGCGCACGTTTGATGGAAGCCAGTCCATGACGGAGTACCACGTGGGCCACTTCATGGGCCAGTGCGGCCGCCAGTTCTTCCTCGTCATCCAGACGGTTCAGCAAACCCCGGGTCAGGAAGACATAGCCACCGGGTGTGGAGAAGGCATTGGGTGTGGGGGTGTCCAGGACCCCTCCTGTGTACCCTGCATAGGTCACAGGACGATCCGAGGCACGGGCGATCACCTGAAGAACCGTGTTTACATAGAGCTGAAGCGAATCATCGGCGACCGGGGGAAAGCGGGAGAGAAGTTCAAGCGCCACCAGCCGACCGATGGCGTCTTCTTCTTCCGGTGTAAAGGGGCGTTCGCTTTCCAGTACGGCCTTTCCTACCCGGAGAACGCTTTTGCGGGGGAGCGCAGATTGAACCACCGCGCCGGCGCTGCAGCCCATCCCCACCAGGGCGGTGATCACGAGGAAAAGATGGCGATTCAAGGTCTTCCCTCCGGCTGCAGCTGTCCCGCTTTCAGAAAAGGAAGAACCCGCATTTCTGCAAGGCGTGCCAGCTGTTTCAGGTGTTGAAGATCTCGTGCAGGTTCCGGTGCCCGTTTCTCTGCCTTGAGGACCATTTCCTGCAGCCCCTTGCTGGCCAGGGCCACGGCTTCTTCCCGATCACGTTCCCGGGAGGTCGCGCCCGGAAGTTTCCAGCGGGGGCGATCCACAGCCTGGGCGGGGATCCAGCCGGTGTCGGGAAGGGTGGGCACCGCGACCCGAACCCACCCTTCCCGCCGTTCCAGCAGCTGGATTTCGGTTCCTTTCAGCAGCACGGTATGGACCTGTGCAAAATAGCTGGGTGCGTCATAGAGCGCCACCCGTTCAACCGGGAGGGGCAGCATCCACAACATCCACACCCAGAGGTTCATGATGACGCAGGAAGGGCCAGGTACAGCGCCGTCCCTTTTCGCAGGACCTTCACAGGCAGGGGACGGTGAGAATCTTTGTACGCTTTCTTCACCTTGCGGAAGTCTTCCAGGTTCCGGATGGTCTTCCGTCCGATCTTGACAATCACATCCCCGCGACGGAAACCGGCATCCAGCGCGGGAGATTTCGGGAGCACCTCCACGATCATCACACCCTTCTCGGGAGGTTCCTCCATTCCCTCAAGCAATGCACGGGCTTCTGGAGACTGAAGGGACACAACCCGCAATCCGCGCCAGGTTTCACTCTCTCCCTGTGTCTCTTCTTCCCCTTCTCCGGAAGGAGCAGAGGATGTGCCGGCCAGTACGTCTTCAGGAAGGCGTGCCAGTTTGACCTCCACCGTTCGTCGTTTCCCGTTTTCCTCCACCAGCGTGAGCCGTACCCGGGTTCCGGGTGCCATGGAGGCGATCATCACCCGGAGATGACTGGCATCGGTGACGTCTCTGTCATTCACCTTCAGGATGATCTCCCCATCTTTGAGTCCGGCTTTGTCCGCAGGTGAACCGGGCACCACTTCAGCGATCAGGGCCCCCTGCGGGTGATCCAGGCCGTACGCTTCGGCCATTTCCGCCGTCACGGGCTGGATCCGGACCCCCAGATACCCCCGCTCCACCACGCCTTTTTCGATGAGCTGATCCGCGATGGTGCGGGCCAGGTTGATGGGGATGGCGAAACCGATCCCCACATTCCCGCGGGTGGGGGAACTGATGGCGGCGTTGATGCCCACCACTTCCCCACGGATATTCACAAGCGGACCTCCGGAGTTGCCGGGGTTGATGGCGGCGTCGGTCTGTATGAAATCCTGGAAGTCGGGTCCTCCGGGAAGTTGCAGGCCGGAGCGCCCCTTGGCGCTCACCACGCCCACCGTGACCGTATTGCTGAATCCGAAGGGGTTTCCGATGGCCATCACCCAGTCTCCCACTTCCAGGCTGTCTGAATTCCCCAAGGGCAGCACGGTGAGGTCCTGATCGCTTTTTACCGAGAGCACAGCCAGGTCGGTGTGGGCATCCGTTCCCACCATCTTGACCTCATCACCCCGGAATTCCCGGCCATCCGCAAGGCGAACCACAATACGCCGGGCATTCTCCACCACGTGGTTGTTGGTCAAAATATAGTAAAGATGGCCTTTCTGGGCAAACACAAAGCCCGATCCCAGGGAGGTGATGGTCTGTTTTTCCTCCGGGATCTGCGGGTGTTCAAAAGGAAAGAGTTTAAAGAAGTCCTCAAAGGGTGTGTTCCCGACCACCTGTTCTGCCGAGATGTTGACCACCCCCGGCATAACTTTCCGGGCGATGCGGGAAAAAGGACTGTGAAGGGGGGTGGAATCCGAACTGACCGCGTGGCGAAGGGAGTCCTCCGCATAGCCCACAGGCATCCATCCCATTCGGGCTGTAAACAGCAACCCCACAAGGAACCCCCCGCCCAGAAGGGCGAAAATCGCACGTCTGCTCATCTTCAAACCTCCTCAACCATGGTTTTCAATCGTATGATGTTGATGGTTTTCGCTGTCGGCCCAGCCTCAGAACTGCACGCGCGGCGCCTGTCGCTCCTCTTCTCCCGCCACTTCAAAATAGGGTCGGGGTTGAAACCCGAACATGCCCGCCATCAGGTTGGCGGGGAACATCTGAATGGACGTGTTGTAGATCTGGACAGCCTGGTTGTACCGGGAACGCGCAGAGGCGATCTGGTTCTCCGTGTTGGTCAGTTCGCCCTGCAGCTGGAGAAAGTTCTGATTGGCCTTGAGGTCAGGATAGGCCTCTGCCACGGCAAGAAGACGTCCGAGGGCTGCACCCAGCATACCCTCTGCCTGCATCCGCTGTTCGGGGGTGCCAGCCTGGGCCACCGCGGCGCGGGCACGGGTCACGGCTTCAAGGGTTTCCCGCTCGTGCTTCATATAGCCCTTGACGGTCTCCACCAGGTTTGGGATCAGGTCAAAGCGGCGTTTCAGCAGGACGTCAATGTTTGCCCACATCTGATCCACCTGGTTGCGCAGTTGCACCAGGCGGTTGTACATGCCGATCATCCAGAACACGATCAGCAGAAGGAAGACAAAGACCACAGCCAGGAAAACAAGAATGGCGCTCATATCCACCTCCTTCGTCCTCGCGACGCCTTTTTGAGTATACGCCTCCCGGGAAAAAACTTCAAGGATTCATTGCCCCTGCATCTCTACCCCGATCTGGCCGGGGCGTGAAGGCACACCCGGAGAAGGCGGGGAGAAAAGTATAAAAACAGGCTCCGGCAGACTGTGTGTGGGTTTGACCATTCTGACAGGAGACAGCAGGCAGGGGTTTACTGCACCAGCACGCCCTCTGCCAGAACCCGTTTCCCCGTGATCCAGCGGTACTGGACTTTACGAACTTTTCGGTTTTTCAGGAGAAGATCCGTGAATCCGAACCGGAACTTTCCCGGGCCTTTTCCGTCTTTCAGGGCATGGGATTCCAGGGTAATGGTTCCGTCCGGATGGAGATACACAATTTCCACCGTGGTGGATTCGGGCAGTCCCTGATAGGTCCAGAGGAAATCAAAGGCGGTCACACCTTTTTCCGTGGTGATCGTGGGCTTGAGGGTGAGGTGGAGATCTTTCTGGTGGGTTTTCAGAGAGCCCACCATCTGGTACGACCCTGCCAGAAGAAGGCAAAGCAGCAGATTCATCTTTCCCCTCCTTATGGCTGGAGCGGTGCACCGCCGGGGTTCATGAACAATATACGGAGATTGTGGTGTAGGATCAACCTGTATTGTAGCGTGGGGAGGATGCGAATCCCCCGGTCCCCTCTTAACATTACAGCAGGTCCTGATCTGCTCTGAATGGAAGAATCCCGGGGTACGAATCTAACGCATAACGTATTGGACCCGCATGAATGACTTCTGTGGGTACCCCTGACAGGGACCTGTTGCGATGTATATAGCCTGCTTTTTCCTGCTGCAACGCGCACGTGTCGCATATAAGAAAAGCTGCAACTCATCTGATGTTCTGAGGGATAAAAAGGGAGACCTTCGGGGGAATTTCACAGGAAAACCGTGATGAAAATCAGTCCGTGGATGGGAAAATAGCGGGGAATGTTGACCAGGGCAGGATCTTCCCCTTTCGCACAGCAACTGGCCCCTGTGGTGGGACAGAGACACCCCTGTACCCGTTTTTTCCCAGAATGGGTCAATGTGTGTTGAACCGCTACAACAATTGGTTGACCGTTCGGTTGCGACCTTCTATGCTTGCCGCGTGATGATGCCCGTTCTTCAGAGCAAGGTACGCCCTTCCTCGGAAGCCTTCCGGGAGAATCAGGCCCATCACCGGGCGCTTGTTCAGGAGTTGCGCGAGCGGCTGGAGAAAGTCCGCCGGGGTGGCCCGGAAAAAGCACACCAGCTCCATGCTTCCCGTGGCAAACTCTTTGTTCGCGAGCGGATCGCACGGTTGCTGGACCCCGGTTCTCCCTTTCTTGAACTCTCCCCGCTGGCGGCCTGGGGCATGTACAACAATGAGGTTCCCTCGGCGGGAATCGTGACCGGCATCGGGCGCGTTGCAGGCCGCATGGTGGTGATCGTGGGCAACGATGCCACCGTCAAAGGGGGAACCTATTTCCCCATGACCATCAAGAAACACCTTCGCGCCCAGGAGATCGCCCTGCAGAACAGGCTCCCCATCGTTTATCTGGTGGACTCGGGAGGGGTGTTTCTCCCCCTTCAGGCGGAGGTGTTTCCAGATCGTGACCATTTCGGGCGAATTTTCTATCATCAGGCCCGGATGTCGGCGGCCGGGATTCCCCAGATCGCTGTGGTGATGGGGATGTGTACCGCGGGTGGAGCCTATGTTCCAGCCATGTCCGATGAGAACATCATTGTCCGCGGGGTGGGCACCATCTATCTGGGAGGCCCTCCCCTGGTCAAGGCAGCCACGGGGGAAGATGTCACGCCGGAAGAGCTTGGAGGTGGGGAAGTGCACGCCCGCATTTCCGGTGTGGTAGATCATCTGGCGGAATCCGACGCACACGCGCTGGAAATCTGCCGATCCATTGTGTCCACCCTTCCCCCCACCCGGATTCGGGATCTGGAGCTCTCAGAACCCGAAGATCCCCTTTATGACCCTGAAGAGATCTATGGCATCCTTCCCGCCGATCCCCGGCAGCCTTATGATGTTCGTGAGGTCATTGCCCGTCTGGTGGACGGGAGCCGTTTTCACGAGTTTAAGCGGGAATACGGTCCCACGCTTGTGACAGGATTCGCCCGCTGGATGGGGATCCCTGTGGGGATTCTTGCCAACAACGGTGTGCTCTTCTCGGAGGCGGCGCTCAAAGGGGCGCATTTTATTGAACTGTGCAATCAGCGGCGAATCCCTCTGGTGTTCCTTCAGAACATCACAGGGTTTATGGTGGGCAAACGGTATGAGT
>JALUJC010000202.1:0-1788 GCA_027053375.1 Caldifarciminota bacterium | reverse complement strand
AGATGGTCCAGGCGGTGGCCACAGCCTCGGTCCCGAAAATCACGGTGATCATCGGTAACTCCTTTGGTGCAGGGAACTATGCCATGGCCGGACGGGGATATGACCCCCGGTTCCTGTTTCTGTGGCCCAACGCGCGCATTGCGGTGATGGGGCCTGAGCAGGCGGCGCGGGTCCTGGTGCAGATTCAGAATCAAAAACGTGCCCGGGAAGGGCGCCCACCCCTCACACCGGAAGAGGAACAGGAGATCATGGCGCCTGTGCTGGAAAAGTATCGTGAGGAGGCAAGTCCCTATTACAGCACGGCGAGACTCTGGGATGACGGCATCATTGAACCCACCCAGACCCGGGAGGTGGTGGCGCTGTCGTTGATGGCCGCGCTGAATCAACCCATGTCCTTTCCCCCGGTCTATCCCGTGTTTCGGATGTAATCATGGAGACCCTTCGCCTGGTGGAACGTGATGCGGTGGTGGAGCTCCGGTTGAATCGGCCGGAGGTGCGCAACGCATTCAGTGCTGCCATGATTCGGGAGCTCCACGAAGCCGCCCGCATGCTGGCGGAACGGAAAGACATCCGGGTGGTGGTGTTGCGCGGGGAGGGAAAGGTGTTTTCTGCCGGAGCGGATCTGAACTGGATGCGGGCTTCCCTGGACGCCACGGCGCAGGAAAACGAACAGGACGCGCTTCGCCTTGCAGAGATGCTGGATGCACTGGATCAGCTTCCCCAGTTTCTTCTGGGACGGGTCCAGGGTGCCGCCCTGGGCGGAGGGATGGGGCTGGTGGCGGTATGCGACCTGGTGGTGGCTGCAGAGAATGCCCGCTTTGGTTTTACCGAGGTGCGTCTCGGGTTGATTCCCGCCACCATTTCTCCTTTTGTGATCCGGAAAATGGGGGTGGGACAGGCGCGGCGGTATTTCCAGACCGGGGAACTCTTTGGTGCACACGAAGCGAAAAACCTGGGTCTTGTGCATGAGGTGGTGCCCGAGGAGGCCCTGGATGCCACGGTGGACGCCCTGATCCAGCGTGTCCTGGAAAATGCGCCGCAGGCAGTACAGGAAGCAAAAAAACTGGCCCGGTGGTATACCGCCGGGGATCGCCGCAGACAGATGGAAGAAACGGCCCGCTGGCTTGCCCGAATCCGGGTTCAGGAAGAAGCCCGGGAAGGGATCCGCGCGTTTCTTGAGAAACGGTCTCCACGCTGGAAATCGTGATGGATCGTCCCCCCGTGCTCGTGGCCAACCGTGGCGAGATTGCGGTTCGGATTCTCCGAACCCTTCGGGAGATGGGTTTCCCTACCATCGCGGTCTATTCAGAAGCCGACCGGGAAGCCCCCCACGTGGAACTTGCCGATCAGGCGGTGGAGATCGGTCCCCCCCCACCTGTGGAGAGCTATCTGAACATCCAGGCCATTCTGGATGCGGCCCGGAGAACGGGTGCCCGGTTGATTCATCCAGGATATGGTTTTCTTTCGGAGAATCCGGCTTTTGCGCGTGCCGTTCAGGAGGCGGGGCTTGTTTTTGTGGGTCCCGAACCCGATACCCTGGCAACCCTGGGGGACAAGCGGGCTGCACGTGCCCTTGCGGAACGGGTGGAGGTCCCGCTTGTGCAGGGGAGCCCGGCCCTCACCGATCTGGAAGACATTCAGCGATGGGCGGAACGAATCGGCTATCCTGTCCTGCTGAAGGCCGTGGGGGGTGGAGGAGGAAAGGGTATGCGGCGGGTGGACCGCCCTGAAGACCTTCTCCACGCGGCGGAGAGCGCTATGCGGGAAGCACAGGCAGCCTTTGATGAT
>JALUJC010000201.1 GCA_027053375.1 Caldifarciminota bacterium | reverse complement strand
TCCATGATCGGATCGAAAAGCATGGCGGGGAGGTGGTCAAACACACCGGGGATGGTGTGATGGCCGTGTTCCGTGACTTTCCGGGGGCTGCTGCCGTGGAAATCCAGCGTCAGGCGTTTCATACCCTGCGGCTCCCGGATGGGGAACCGGTGTGGCTCCGCATCGCCTTTCACCGGGGATCGGCAGACCGCAAAGATCTTGGATTCGGTCAGCAACGGGACTATTTCGGCCCGGCCGTCAATACGGCTGCCCGGCTGACCCACGCGGGTCACGGAGGACAGATTCTGCTCACGGAAGAGGCCCTTCCTGAAGAAGGAATCACGGATACAATGGAGGTGCTCAACCTCGGAGATCACTGGCTGCGAGACGTGCTGCATCCTGTGCGAATTTTCCAGCTCCACCACCCTGATCTGCCCCGAAAGGTGTTCCCTCCTCCACGAACCCTTCCTGCCCCCAACCAGAATCTCCCGGTGTTTCTCTCTTCTTTCGTTGGGCGTGATCGTGAACTTAAACAACTGCAAACCCTGTTGATGGAATCGCCCGCCCGGGTGATCAGCCTGGTGGGCATCGGTGGTGTCGGAAAAACCCGCCTGGCGGTAGAAACCGCCCTGTCCCTGGCCAACGTTTTCCGGGACGGCGTGTTCTTTGTCCCCCTGGAAAGCCTTCCCATCGGGGGGGATCCCTGGATGCTCCTTCCCTCCATACTTGGTGTTCAGCCCCAGGGCGATCTGAGGGAAGCCGTACGCTCATTTTTACAGTCACGCCACAGCCTGATGATCCTGGACAATGCCGAACATGTGGTGCCCCAGGTGGCGGATCTTGTGCAGGACCTTCTTGCCCATACCCGCCAGTTAAAATTTCTGATCACCTCCCGGGAGCCCCTGCTTCTACGGGAGGAAAAGGTGTGGAGGGTGGAGGGGCTGGACCCCGAGCCTGCCTGTAAATTGTTTCTTGACCTTCTTCCACCGCATACCCGGAAAACGGCACACCGCGAGGTGCATGCCTTCTGCCAGCACCTGGAGGGTCATCCTCTCGCCCTGGAACTTGCGGCGGGCCTTGCCGCCACCGTTGGAATCGAAGGTGCCATTCGCAGGGTCCAAAACGATCCGGGCATTCTCCGAAACCGACGTCGGGATGCACCGAAGCGTCACAGCACCCTCCTGGCCGTTTTTGATTCCTCCTGGTCCCTCCTCACCGATGAAGAAAAAGAAATTCTTGGAAAAATTGTTTTCTTCCGGAGTCCCCAGCCCTATGAGATCCTGGAATCCATGGGGGTGGATGACCCGTATGTGCTCGCCTCGCTGGTGGACAAATCCCTGGTCCGTCAGACGGCGGAAGGGTATCAAATCCCCTCTGTGCTCCGGAACCTGGCACTCAAGCGTGTATCTCCTCCTGCAGAACTTCAGAAGCGCTATGTGGAGGTGATCCTGACGCGCCTTCACAGTCTGAAAAAGAGGATGCTTACCCGTGCCTATCCAGACGCCTATCGGGACCTGTCCCGGTTACTTCCCGACATCGAAGAGGCCTTCATGCGGGCGATGGAACAGGGTCAGGGGGAAAACCTGGTGGAAGCCGTACTGGACCTGGACAGCTACTTCAAATATGGGGGCGACCCGTGGAATGCAACGCAGCTCTTCCAGCGCCTCCTTGATCGCTGGGGTTCCGAACGCACCGATCTCCTGGTGACCCATCTGCATATTGCACTGGCACAGTACGAAACCCTTCTGGGAAGAGAAAAGAAAGCACGGGATCATCTGGAAAAAGCCCAGGCAGGGATGGAAACCACCCCTGAGATCCGGGCACGCTATCTCCTGGACCTCACCTGGGCCATGTACTGGAGCCTGAGGGACCCCCGAAAAACACGGGCATACACCCTCCGTTCCCTGTGCCTCCGACGACGTTATGGTCAACCGGCAGAAGTCGCCGCTGCACTCAACATGCTGGGAACCGTGGAGGGATACAGGGGACGTCCTCTGCGCGCGCTCCGGTACTTTCAGGAAGCCCTCTCCTGGATGGATCGTGATCCGGCGGAATGGCATCCCCTGCGGGATCTGGTGCGAAGCAACATGGCTCACCAGCTGCATCGGCTCGGAGAATATGAGGAGGCCGAACAGATCCTGCGCGATCTTCTGAAACGGTTTCGACGTGAAGGCCACAAGGGGCAGATTCTGGCCAATCTGAACACGCTGGGCATCCTGTACCTTTCCATGGGGGATTTGATTCAGGCAAGAACACATTTACTGGAAGCCGCAGATCTGGCAAGGGAACTCCACATCCCGCTGCGCGAAGCACTGGCGTATATCAATCTGGTGGAGGTGGAGCGGGATCTGGGAAACCACGAAAAAGCAAGAGAATACGTAAGGAAAGCGCGGGAACTTCTGCGCACCGAAGAACAGCATTTTATCCAGCTCTACGTGGATCTGTGTGAACTCCGGCTGGATGCGGATATCCAGAAGGAGGGAACAGAAAAACGGCTGATCGAACTGCTTGAACGATGTCGTGCATCCCGGTTCCTCCTGGGAGAAATTGAAGCGCTTTATCTTCTCGCACAGCGCGCCTTTGAAAAGCGGGACCTCCAGACCACACGTAAAATGCTGCGCTACCTGCTCCAGCTCACCCACCACAACCATTTCCGGGAGTTTTTTGTGGAGGGTCTGATCCTGTGGGTTCATGTGCTCCAGGCCCGGGGACATCCTGCCGCGGCCCAGGGTGTGGTGCGCCGCCTGCAACAACATTATCGTCTGAGTACCCGCCAGAAAGCCCTGCTCCGCAAGGCCACGCAGCTGCAGGCCTCGGGATAACCCCTCCGAAAATCACACCACACACCTCCAGTGAACCCACATCAAACATTGACAGCCCGGCACCCACTCCCTATAATTTGACCATAATGGTCAAGATTTTGATCAGGGGACAACCAAGGAGGTTTTCACATGGCTGACCTTGAGATTCGTGACCTTCGGGTTGCGGTAGAAGGAAAAGAAATTTTGAAAGGTGTGAACCTTTCCATGAACCGCGGGGAGGTTCACGCGGTGATGGGACCCAATGGCTCCGGGAAA
>JALUJC010000200.1 GCA_027053375.1 Caldifarciminota bacterium | reverse complement strand
GTGGATCCCCGAACGGTGGGGTCGGGAAACATCGGGGCCACCAATGTGATCCGCGCTGCGGGAAAAAAGATCGGCCTGCTTACGGGGTTGCTGGATATCCTGAAATCCCTGATCCCTGTGGCCCTTGCCCAGCGGATGGCGGGGATGGATGCGGCACTGTGGGTGGGGCTGGCAGCCGTGCTGGGTCACTGTTTTACCCCCTATCTTCGCTTTCGCGGTGGGAAGGGGGTGGCCACCACCTTCGGGAGTTACATTGCCCTGAACTGGCTGGTGGCGCTGGGGGGCTTTCTGGTGTGGCTGGTCACCCTGTTTACCTTTGGCTATGTGTCGCTCGCTTCCATGGTGGCGGGTGTGGCCCTGGCATTGTTGCTGATCTGGCAGATGCCCGGGAATATGCTGGCGGGTGGAATTGGCCTGGCCATCGCCCTCGTGATCATTTTGCGACACCACAGCAACATCCGGCGTCTTCTTCAGGGTAAAGAACCCCGGATATCTCGACATCTTCTTCCATGAGCACTTCCTGTCCCGCCTGCGGTGCGTTGCCCGGTGGTGACCCCTGCTCCACATGCGGGGCATACCCCGTGCTGGACCGGGGGTTTGTTCGGGTGGTGGAAATCATGGGGGGGGACCACAGTGTCGTCCAGGCCGCCAGGGTGTCCTATGGTCAGGGGAGCAAAGGGGAGGCACGGGATCGCCGGCTGATTCACTATCTCATGATGCATGATCACGGCACCCCTTTTGAGATGGCCGTTTTCAAGTTTCACGTCAAGGCGCCCCTGTTCGTGGCGCGCCAGTGGTTTCGCCATCGAATCGGAAGTTTTAACGAAATTTCGGGGAGGTATACGGAATACCCCATGGAATTCTATGTTCCGGAACGACTCCGAAAGCCGGCGAAGGACAACAGGCAGAACAGCGTTCCGGGTGGATTTTCCGGGGAAGAAGAGGCGCGGGGGCGTGCCCTCTTTGAAGAGGCTTCCCGTCAGTCCTTTGACATCTACCGGACCCTGCTGGAGATGGGGGTTGCACGAGAACTGGCGCGCATCGTGTTGCCCATGGCCACCTATACGCAGTACTACTGGGCTGTCAACGCACGGAGCCTGATGAACTTTCTGCGGTTGCGCATGGCCAGGGATGCCCAGTGGGAGATTCGTCAGTACGCGAAAAAAATCTTTCAGGTGTTTGCGAATCGCATGCCCTGGACGGCGGAGGCTTTCCTGCAGCGCCACCCGGACCTGGAGGTGGAAGAATGAAGCCCTGCACGGAGGTCATGGCAGATCACAGGACCGTGCGGGCGTATGATCGGGAGGCGTCCATCCCCGAGGCGCATGTGGAGACCATGTTGCGCATGGCGCAGCGTGCCTCCACGGATGCAACCGCGCAACTTTACAGCATTGTGCGGATTCGTGATCTGGAACTCCGCCAGCGGATTGCGGATCTGGCCGGTGGGCAGCGTCATGTGCTGGATGCACAGGAGTTTTTCGTGTTTCTGGTGGACTTCTACCGCGTGTCCTCGCTGCTAACGTTCCGCGGAGAGGAACCCGGTCATTATCCCCATCTTGCCTTTCTGTTCGGTGCTGTGGATGCATCCCTTGCAGCACAGAACCTTGCGCTGGCTGCCGAGAGCATGGGATATGGGGTGGCCTTTATCGGGGGGATTCAGAACCACCCCCGGGAGCTTTGCGATCTCCTTGGATTGCCCCCGGGTGTGCTGCCCCTGGTGGGTCTGTGCGTGGGTGTGCCCAGGCACAGACCACCGTTGCGTCCCCGTCTTCCGCTGGATGCGGTGGTCCACGTGGATCGTTACCATCCTCCGGATCGCACCCATCTGGCAGCCATGTTTGAGGCCATGGCCCCCATTTCGTCCAGCGGGGACTGGCTGGATGTGTTGCGTCGCTATTTCGCCCGTGGGGGCGTGATGGAGCGGAGGGAGGAGGCCTTTCGGCGGGTGTGGGAGGAGCAACTCAAGGACGGTTCAACAGGGAGGGCCTGAGGATGGAGAATCTTGTACAGGATGTACTGGAACGGTTCTATCGGGGGGAATCCCTGATCTCAACCCTGGCGTGGATCCGTTCGGCGCTGGAACACCTCTTCTCTCTGGAGGGGTGGGCCTTCTATATGGTCCCGTCGGACCTCCGCGAACAGGTGGCCTCTGTGCCGCAAAAGGATGTGCCCATTCAGGTGGTGTCCCGACTGGTGGATCTTCGTGTCCCGGAGTTTGTTCTGGAAGAAGGAAAGAAGTACCTTTCCCTTCCGCTCCGCAGCGGGGACATGAACCTGGGGGCGGTGGTGCTAATCTTTCCAGAGAAACAGGAACTTCCGGATCCGGAAAACTGGGTGAGCCTGTCCTCCCTGTTGACCATGTACTTCCTCCGGAATTTTTACCTTTCCCTGCAGAACAAAGGTGCCGTGGTGGATCCACTCACCGGTCTGTATACCCGCAGTTACCTGCATCGCCGGATCGACGAGGAGCGAAAGCGCAGCCTCCGCGGGCAAACGGTGTTCACCCTTGCCCTGGTGGATCTGGATCACTTTCTCTCGGTGAACAAGCGACTGGGTCCCATGGTGGGAGATCGTGTGATCCAGGCCGTGGCAGATATGATGCGCGGCCATTTCCGGAGCACGGACGTCCTCTGTCGGTATGAACGGGATGTGTATGCCATCCTTTTCCCGGACACCCCACCGGGCAATGCTTACCATGCCCTGGAGAGCTTCCGGAAGCTTGTGGAGGAAACTGCCCTTCAGGTGGAGGGAGTGGAAGAGCCGGTCCAGATCACCGTGAGCGGCGGGATGGCGGGCTTCCCCGGACATGCCCTCACCCTGCACGAGCTGCTGGAAGCGGCGGAAACGGCCCTTCAGCAGGCAAAAACCCGGGGGCGGAACCGCATCGTTGTGGCGGAACCCCATGTCTGAGAACGGGGCCCGGACCTTTCATCTTGTCACGCTGGGCTGTCGGGTGAACCAGTGGGACAGCCAGGCCATCCGGCAGCAGTACGAAAGGAAGGGGTTTCGTGAAGTCCCCCTGGAAGCGCAGCCGTCGCTGGTCATCCTGAACACCTGTGCTG
>JALUJC010000199.1:1756-9625 GCA_027053375.1 Caldifarciminota bacterium | reverse complement strand
AACTTCAGGGCATCGGCAAGCGCTCGCTGGGCCAGAGCCACGCTTCCCACGCTGTTGGCGACCCGGGAGAGGTTCAGCGCTTCCAGGATCAGATAGACCCCCTGATCCGGTGTCCCCAGCAACCAGGCCTCCGCATCCTCCAGGCGGACCTCCCCTGTGGGCACGGAACGGGTGGCGATTTTATCCTTGAGCCGATCCAGGGTGTAGTTCAGGGATCCATCCTCACGCACCCGGGGCACCAGAAACAGCGCCAGACCCCGTACCCCCGGAGGTGCCCCTTCCGGACGTGCCGCCACAATGGCATATTCCGCGCCCACGTTGCTCGCAAAATACTTCAGGCCGGTCAACCGCCACCGATGGCCCTCCTTCCGTGCCACGGTCTCCACCGCACCCCCCAGGTCGGATCCACCCCGGATTTCCGTCATCCAGGTGGCCCCCTGCGCCGCCCCATGGCGCCGGGTCAGTTCGGAAAGAACCCGTTCCCGCACGTCCGGAGGGGCATATTTGTGGACCGCCACAGCCGTGGCCAGACTCACCGTGTAAGGGCAGAACAGCCCGGTATCCCAGAAAGAGGTGACATACCCAAGGAGATAAAAGGGGCGGAGGCGTCCCTCTTCAAACACCCGCCAGATATGGCCCACCCGGTATCCCTGTTCCAGCAGGGTGCGGTATTCCGCGGGAAAGAGCAGTTCGTCCACCCGTTCCCCGCGCTCGTTGTACCGGCGGACCCGGGGGGTGCGTGCCCGATCCACCGTAAAGGAGAGCGTTTCTCCCTCCTTTTCCCACCAGTCGGCATAGGGCGACAACCACGCTTCCTCCCCCTCTTCCAGCACGCCCCGCGCGCGCAGAAAAGCCACCGGATGCATCCGATCGTCCATGATTCACCTCCTTTGCTTTAGCGTATCCCGGCACCACCGAACGGTCCAGCCCACGCCCCCCATCCACACCCTTGACGGTCTTCCATTCCGGGCTTATTTTACCCTGTAAATGGTCCAGCGCATGCTGCAGGAATCCCGCAAGAATCGGATCGTTTCCGCGGGTTCATCATGTCGGTACTACTGGAGAGGATTCCGGTGATCCACCTTCGGATATTTCCCTGTGGGGGTTAAGGAAAATGCTTCACCGCCAGCAGGAAAGCAAACTGGGCCTTCGCGAGCTGATAGCCATCGGGATCGGCGGGATGATCGGGGGAGGGATTTTCTCTGTTCTCGGGATCGCCGTTGGCTTTGCGGGGAACGCCGCGCCCCTCTCTTTCCTGCTGGATATGCTGATTGCCCTGGCCGCGGGATACCACTACGTCCGGCTCGCACTCACCTTTCGTGATGATGGTGCCAGTTATACCTACCTTTCACGCGCATGGCCCGAACATCCATGGATCGCAGGGATGGAAGGATGGACCGTCATCACGGGTTACATCGGAACCCTGGCCCTCTATGCCTATACCTTTGGGGCATATGCGGCCGACCTTCTTGGAAGTTCAGGCAATGTTACCGTTCGTATCTGGCTTTCCCTGAGCGTTCTGATCTTTTTTGCGCTGGTGAACCTTGAAGGGATCCGGAGCGCCGGGGTTGCAGAAGACCTCCTGGTCTACACGAAAATTGCCATCCTCTCTCTTTTCGCGATCATTGGTCTGGCGCAGGTGCAACCGGCAAACTTCTTCCCGCTCATCAACGGGCACAGCGGTGGACTGTTTCTCGGGTCAGCCATCATTTTTGTGGCCTATGAGGGATTTCAGCTCCTCACCAACGCGGTGACAGAAACAGAGAATCCTGAAAGGAACCTCCCACGGGGCATCTACGGCTCCATTCTGATTACCGGGATGATCTATGTTCTCCTTGCTGTGGTGGCGGTCGGGACCATGCATCTGACCCAGATCCTCCAGGCCAGAGAATATGCCCTGGCAGAGGTCGCAAAACCCCTCCTCGGCAATGCCGGAAGGGTGCTGATCGGTATGGCGGCATTGCTGGCAACCAGTTCGGCCATCAATTCCACGCTTTTCGGGGCAAGCCACATGATGGCTGAGATGGGGGCACAGCGAATGATGCCTGCTTCGTTTAACCTCCGGGATCGGAAAGGGGTTCCCTGGCTATCGGTTCTGACGCTGGCTGTTCTGGCGGGTGGGTTTACGCTGTTCGGGTCCCTCAGTGTGATCGCTGAATTCTCCAGTATGACTTTTCTTCTCGTATCCATGGGCGTCTCTCTCGCCAACCTCAAACTACGGCATCGCACGGGCGCTACCCTGTGGATTTCCCTCTCCGGCATGCTTCTTATGGGCATCACTGTGCTTACCATCGGCATCTATCTCATGGTCCACCACCCCGGTGAACTTGCTGTCATTGTGGGGCTTTACCTTGCAATTGGGGCCCTGGCGTTGCTTTACCATCGGGGGTCATCCCGACACACTGTGGATCATCGCTGAATCTTCACGTATCCCCACAGGAACCTTCTCCCGGCCATCGTCAGGGTTGACATTTTATAAATCCACCCTTAACATTTTGTCATGGTTGGATTACAATTCTCCACAAAACGGGCGGTGCGGGTGCCGTCCCCGCTCCTCGCATGGGCCGTGTGGGTGGGGGGCGAGGTGGTCCGCGTCGTGGGAACGCTCCTGGCGTGGTCGGGATGGCTCGCGGGACCGAGGGTGAGGAGATGCAAGCATAAACGCACCCGCCGTAGCCCGGCGTTTCTGGGCTGGTCTGAGATCGGCCGGATGATGAAGGACTTCCCCCTGGAAACCCTGGTGGGGGAGATCCTCCGGGGACATGCCGCGCTGATGGTGTGGACCCCGGAAACCCGCATTCATTTTGGACGTACAAAGATCCCGGATGCTTTGCAAGAAACAGGAGGAACCTCCATGGAAGAAAAACGAAAAATCCTGGAAATGGTGGCCCGGGGGAAAATCTCTCCGGAGGAGGGGGTTAAACTTCTTGAGGCGCTGGACAACACCGAATCCCGACCGGTGGGATCCACAAAGAAAGGGCGATCCCTTCTGATTGAGGTGCATGATCTGGAAGACGACGAGCATGTGGTGGTTCGTCTTCCCCTCAGCCTCATCCAGTGGGCTTTGAAAGCCGGGGTCAGTTTCAAAGCGCTGGCCACCAGGAATGTGCAGGATCCAGAGGTGAGGGCTCAGGTGGAACGTGCCTTTGAGGCGCTGAACGAACTGGACTTTGACCATCTGGTTCAGGAAGCCCGGGAAATGGGCGAGCTGATACGGGTGGATTCGGAGGAAGCCCGCGTGAACATCCGGATTGAATGACCATGCACGCGCCCGGCACCTGTCCCTTTTGTGGCGGCGACCTTCAGGTGGAAGCCCTGCGCTGCACGGATTGCCGCACCCGGATTGAAGGACGCTTTGACCTGCTGCCCTTTCACCGGTTGTCCACCGCGGAACTGCGCTTCCTGCTCCGTTTTCTCCAGCACTGGGGCAACCTTTCGCGCCTGGCCCGCGAGATGGGGGTGTCCTATCCCACCGTGCGCGCACGATACAGGGAACTCCTGGAAACTCTGGGGCTGGAGGTTACCGGGGAAGAGGAGATGCCGGAAGGAACATCCTTTCTGTCTCCCCAGGAGGTTCTTGAAGCACTGGAGCGAGGAGAGATCAGCGTGGACGAGGCGCTGCACCGGCTGGGCAGGAAAGAACGCCACCCGTGAACCCACAAAGGTCTCAGATCTTGATATCGCGGAGGATCTACTTCATAAATCAATAAATCACAATTTATATCACAGGGTGATGTCGACTGAAACGGCAGATCTTGAGGAAATGTGTGTATACTGGGGCATAGCGGGGATGCTTTTGCCCATCTTATCGCTATACAAGAAAACAGAGAATCAACGATGGTTAGATCACGCGATTAAAATTGGACGATTGCTGTGCAAAAAAATCCCTGATCAAGAAAAATATATCAATCAAGCCAACCCTGGATTCGGTTATGGTGCATCTGGAATCGCATATTATCTTCTGTTGCTTGGCAAAATAAGTCAGGATCATCGCTTTAAACAGTGTGCCAAACGGTGGTTAGACCTTGATGTTTCCTGTATTCAGGAAATTCACCCAGAACTTCAATTGTTTGGTTTTCGCGATGAATTAGGTACCGCCGAACCCTATCTGGAAATAGGGACGTCAGGATTTATAAGCAGTGCATTACGATTCTGGAAGTTTACAAAACAAAACGATGTGATGCAATATATAAAATTTGTTGAATCAGATCTTTTTCGAAAATATTCTGTACTCGGGGGATATCTATGGGGCGTATCTGGAATCATTGAAACCGTATTTGACCTCTTCCGGTTTACTGGACAGTCCAGATATCAAAGTATTGTGAATAATTTAATCCAGGGGCTTTTTGACATACATGTTTTTCGTCCTGATTCAAAAATTCTCTCCGGCAAAGAAAATATCCATGGAAAAGCAACAAGTGGACTGGGTTTGTGGCGTGTATCCCTGGATTTTGCAACAGGTTCTTCCGGAATACTTTACGTACTGTCAAGGATTTCAGGGACGGGAAAACCTCTTTTCTTTCAGGATTCATGGCTTTTTGATGAGGGTTTTATATCGTGATTTCGATTTTTAACGTATTAAAACGACGAAAATTTAATGTCTTGCTTTTCCTCCTTGGATTGAACATCCTGTATGGATTAGAAGCGTTTTTTCATCCCCTACTAATTAAGTGGATTTTTGATGAAGCGCTGGGAAACCGCAGTTTAAAAAGATTTGGATTTCTGGTGCTCGGGTACCTTTCCCTGACCATCATAGTAAATATTGGGCATCTGCTTATGTCACTATGGAGAAAACGCGAAGAAATTCACATTATTGAAACACTTGAATTACAGGAATTGAAATGGATTTTCCAGGCAGATCTATTACGAATAAGACAACTTGGGCAGGGATATGTGGTTTCAAGAATACATCGTGATGTTCAGGAAGCCGTATCAACGGTTTTCCAGTTTCTTTCACAGACCACGACACAGTTCACATCCTCCATAGCATTTGGAATTGTTATGTTTTACATTTCCTGGAAAGCTTCTTTAATACTTCTTTTTGTTACACCGGCGCTGGTGATATATGGCCGTCGTGTTGGTCGTCGAATTCAGTCCCTTACTGCTCTGGAGCGAGAAGCTGAAGCAGAATGGATCAAAGTCCTTAGTAACAGCATTGAATCCATCCATTGGCTACAAATATTTCCATTCATTATGCATAAAGCACTTGCGCTTTTGCAACGAACTTTGCGAATTTACCTGCGTCGTGTTTTTCAAATACATCGCCATATAGAAACACAGCATTCTGTAAACAACATGACGATGGGACTATCAGACGTGTTTTCAATGACCGTTGGAGCATTTTTTGTATTTAAAGGCGAAATCACGTTCGGAGGATATCTCGCTTTTGTTAATGCTTTCTGGAGATCTGTACAAAGTGTTGTTTCCATGATATCCCAGATGTCTGAATATCATAGACTAAAAGGCATTGAGCAAAAATTGCTGGAACTGGTTGACACATTCCCAACACATAACCAACATACAATCTCCATATGTCCTTCAGGAGGAATTCACCTTCGCGATGTGTGTGTCCGTGTCAAAGAAAAATGCATCCTTAACGTGCCCGAGTTTTCGGTGAAACAAGGGGAAAAGGTTCTTGTTGTTGGGCCCAATGGCTCAGGAAAAACCACACTTATCCATGTAATTACGGGTAATATCCTCTTATCTAGAGGCGAAGTTTGCCGCCCTGAACAAACCGTTGCCCTTATCCAGCCCGTGAACCTTCCTCCCCTTCAGATCAAAGAATTGATTCCTGCATCGGTTGCTCATCTTACAGGTGTGTCCCATCTTCTCCATCGTTATCCCTATAACTTATCAATGGGGGAAAAGATTCGTGTCGCATTAAGTATCATCCTTTTTTCCGATGCATCATGTATTCTTTTAGATGAGCCATTGTCAAACCTTGATTCAGAAATGCGTCAGGAAATCCCACAATTGGTGGCACAATATACAGCAGGCAAAACCCTGTTAATCGTGTCCCATCAGGAGAACATATGGCGAACCATTGTAGATCGGGTCGTACCCGTAGAAAAAATAAATTTCGCGTATAAGTGATCAAGATACATGGCATCTACCATACGCGGAGTGCTTCAGGCAGGTGGTTCCGTCGTGTTGTCCGTCAACATGGATAGCCATAACATGAACGCCGTCACGGAACTGCTTGAAATCCTCGAGCAGCAAGGGTTGAACCGCGAAAAGAACCTTATGATCTATTTCGCAGCCGTACGGTATGGGCCGGACTATCGGTCTTTGCCCTACTTTGAAACCCACAAACCCTTATCCCTGGAGACTTATGCAAAGGTGCGCATCCGGGCTTTTCGGGAAGCAATGAACCGGGGATTCCGCGTTCCCGAACTGTTCAGTGGTGGGCTGTGCTCCCTGAAAACCGCAAACACGCTGATTGTTGATACGTACGGGAACCTGTATAAGTGTGTCACCCTCACCGGAACATCGGACGCATGGGTGGGAACCGTCAGGGAGCCTGTTGAAGTGGTCTATCGCAGGGTGGCGCAGCTGGACATGGCCGAGCCATGGAAAAATCCAGAATGCGCTTCCTGTGTTTATCTTCCAATGTGTACGGGTGGATGTCCTCAACAGGCGATGATTGAGCATCCCGAGACGCCATTTCCCCACGGAATCTGGTGTATCAAACCCTATTTTGACCATATATTCCCGGATGCCCTGGAAATTTATGAACAACAGCGACAGTCCTCCCCCAGAAGGGTCCTTGATCGGCTCATCTGACCCGGTCATCCGGGCAGAGAACCTGGTCAAAATCTACCGACGCCGCAAAAGCCGGGGGTTCTGGAAAGATCTGTTTGCCCCATCGTGGGAAGAGGTCCCGGCCCTGCAGGGAATCTCTTTCACCATCCACAAAGGGGAGTTCGTCGGCTATATCGGACTCAACGGCGCAGGGAAAACCACCACCCTGAAAATCCTGAGTGGCGTGCTCCATCCCACATCCGGCACCGTCCAGGTCCTGGGACACACGCCCTGGAAACGTGATCCAGCATTCTTGCACCGCATCGGGTTCGTGATGGGCAGCCGGAAACAGCTCTGGTGGGACCTTCCTCCACGGGACAGCCTCGCGCTCCTCAAAGAAATTTACGCCATCCCCGACAGCACCTTTCGCCAGCGACGGGATGAACTGGCCGAACGTCTTCGGGTGAAAGACCTGCTGGATGTGCCCCTGCGCAATCTTTCTCTGGGAGAGCGGATGAAAATGGAACTGATCGCTGCACTGATTCACGATCCCGACCTTGTCTTCCTGGATGAGCCCACCATTGGCCTGGATATTCTTGCGCAGCAGTCCATCCGGGAATTCCTTCGCGCCTATAACCAGGACCATCAGAAAACCTTTCTCCTCACCACCCACATCCTTTCCGACGTGGAAGCGCTGTGTTCCCGTGTGATCCTGATCCACCATGGGCGGATTCTCTACGATGGTGCCCTGATGGACCTGCTCCGACCGTTCCAGAACCTGCGTGTGCTCCGTGCACGGTTGCGCGTCAACGGACAGATCCGGGACGTTCGCCTCGAGATTCCCCGCGAGAAAGTACAAACCCAGGTAGATGCCTGGGTCCATAAGGGCGCACTGATAGAGGTCCGGGAGGAAGACCCCGGACTGGAGGTGATTCTGCCGCGCCTTTTTCAGAAAGCAGGAGACGCCCTGTGAAAGGGTCCCTGCGCATATTCCGGGCAAGCTGGAAAATCCTTGCCCTGACGGTGCGGGATCTTTCTGCCTATCGGGTGAATTTCTTTCTGAGTTTTCTGGTGATCGCCCTTCCCTTTTTCCTGCAGGTTTTTTTCTGGAAAGCTGTGGTGGGGGAT
>JALUJC010000199.1:0-1746 GCA_027053375.1 Caldifarciminota bacterium | reverse complement strand
CCGTGGGCTCCTATACGCTTTCCCGGCTGATCACCTATTACATTCTCGCCCTCCTGCTTCACGATTTTGCTTTCCCCACCGTCAGGGTGGAAATCGCCGAAGACATCAAAAGGGGGACCCTCTCTGCACATCTCGTGCACCCTTATCCTTATCCCCTGTATGCTTTCTTCACGCTGCTGGGCAGCCACCTCGTGTATCTCGGTGCGGTGATCTCCCTGATCCTTGCGCTCATCCTGGGGTTCCGGTCTTTCTGGGTCCTTTCCTGGGCCGATCTGGGGCATTTCGCCCTGATTTTCCTTCTTGCCTGGAGCCTGGGGATGGTGCTGAGTCTGGCCTTAAGTTTCCTGGCTTTCTTTCTGGAGGATGTCTGGGGGCTCCAGAGGGTGATCACGCTGGGGGTGCCCCTGCTTTCCGGTCTTGTCCTGCCTCTGGATCTGTTTCCCGCACCGCTGCGGTGGCTTTCTCTGATGTTTCCCTTTCGCTGGATGGTTTATGATCCCATCCAGGTGGCCCTCGGCACCCGGTCCTTTTCCGGGGTGGTCTTGGTGATCCTCGGGTGGCTCCTGACGGGCTGCTTTCTGGCTTTTGTCCTGTGGCACAGGGGATTGCGCGCTTACACAGCCACGGGAGGATAACGTGCGGGTCTTTCGGGTGATCGGGAAGCAGATCGGGATGGATCTCCGGGCGCGCACCCTCTTCCGGACAAGTTTCTGGCTTGGATTGCTTTCAGACCTTGCGTGGCTGATCACAAGCGTGGTATTTTTTGATGCCCTTTTCCGACATGTACCGGAGGTTCGGGGGTGGACCCGTGCGCAGGTGATGGTTCTGGTGGGCACCCTTCAGGTGGTGGAAGGGCTGTTTCAGGCTTTCCTTGCCCCCAATCTCCGGCGCTTTCCGGGATACGTTCGCCAGGGTTTGCTGGACCGGCTGTTGCTCTATCCTGTGGATCTCCAGGTGATGATCAGCCTGGGACGCGGATCTCCCCCGGGGTTGCTTTCGGCGTTCGTGGGTTTTGCGCTGGTGGGCCATGCCCTTCCCGAAACCGGATGGACGTGGGGATGGAAATCTGTGGTCCTGTATGGTGCGGGCTTGTTTCTTGCACTGGGAATGCGTTATGCGGTGGCACTTTTCGTGGAGAGTCTGGCCCTGGTGTGGGTCCGGGTGGACACCCTCCGGTCGCTTGCCGAAAGTTTCTATGCCTATGGCGCCTATCCAGCGGATGTCCTCCCCACCTTCTTCAAAGGGTTTTTCCTGCTGGGAATTCCGCTCCTGTGGCTGGCCAACGTCCCTGCGGAAGCCTTCCGGCATCCGGAACGTCTTGTGTGGCTGATGCCCGTTCCTTTCCTGTATGGATGGCTCTCCCGGCTGTGGTTGAAACACCTTGTAAAAAAATATGAAGGACCGGGGTGAATTTTCCACCAGGCTTGATCGGTTTCCTGTAACACTCCGGTCCCGTTTGTCGTAAGTTACGCAAATTCACTGAATCCATTGCGACCCGGAGGTCTGACATGTTCTGGCTTTTGCTGATTTCGCGGCTCACCCTCACACCGGCGTATCTTGCCCACCCCCGTGAGGTGCGGGAGGCGGGCACGCCCCTCCGTCTGATTCAGGTCTTCCCGGCCCGGGACTCCTTCCCGGAGGACTCCACCGTGGTCCGGATCGGCTACACCGCCTCGGAACTGGTGATCTTCGCCCGCTGCTTCCAGAAAGAACCCCTTCACGCCCCTTCCCGGAGACGGGATGCCA
>JALUJC010000198.1 GCA_027053375.1 Caldifarciminota bacterium | reverse complement strand
GTGGAAAGGGCGGGCTGTCCCGATTTTGACACCCAAATCAGACCCAGAACTCCAATATGTCTCCACCCGCGGGTGTTTTTTGACAGATCTTCACGGAACGTGTATAGTTTTTCAGAAATAGGACAAAAAAACGGGAAGGGAGACCGGAAATGAACACCCGCAGGGTACATCAGGAGATGGCCGGAGAGGCCGTGGTGGAGCCGGTGGTGCGCTCTGAAGCCATGCGGCGTTTGTTCGGTCGGGCGCGCCGGGTGGCCCAGACGGATGAACCGGTGCTGATCCTGGGTGAGACGGGAACAGGCAAAGAGGTGCTGGCGCGGTATATTCACCAGCATTCTCCGCGGCGGGATCGTCCGTTCCTGCCGCTGAACTGTGCGGCCATGCCGGAGAACCTGATTGAGAGTGAGCTTTTCGGGTACCGCAAGGGTGCTTTCACCGATGCGCGCAAGGACAAAAAGGGTTTGCTGGAGGTAGCAGAGTCAGGGACGGTCTTTCTGGACGAGATCGGGGAGCTCCCCATGACGTTGCAGGCAAAGCTGCTCCGGGCGATTGAAAGACAGGAGATTCTCCCTCTGGGAAGCACGGAGTTTGTGAAAACCAGCTTCCGCCTGATTGCCGCCTCCAACCGGGATCTGTTCCGGGAAAAAGATGAAGGGCGATTTCGGGCGGACCTGTTCTATCGGATTGGCGTGTTTGTTCTGGAGATTCCACCTCTTCGGGAACGCCTGGAAGAGATTCCCTATCTGGTGGATCGCTTTATCCAGGAGGTGCGTCCCGGACTGCGCCCCACCCCGGAGTTTATTGAGCGGTTGATGTGTCATAACTGGCCGGGGAATGTCCGTGAACTCCGAAACGTGATCCGGCATGCGGCCCTTCTTGCAGAAGGGGAGGTGCTGGATCTGGATCTGTTGCCTGACTGGCTGTCTTCCACCTGCGCAGCACCCCAGGTGCTCCATCACGGGAACCTGAAGGAAAAGGTGCGTTGTTTTGAGCGAACCATGCTGGAGCGGTACCTTGAGGAAACAGGTGGCAACGTGGAGGAAGCCCTGAAGCGACTTGGGGTTTCGCGAAGCACCTTTTACCGGAAACTTTCTCGTCGGAGCCACAACGGTCGGTGATCCCATTCCCAGGACCCAAAGACCCGGACCATTCTCAGATATGGCACGTTTTCGGAAGGCCTCCGGGAGATCAAAGGTTGATCTGCAAGGTGTTTCCCGGGATTTTCCTGAACGCGGGTGCTTGTGGCAATGGAATTGCAGGGTGTCGGCGGATCCTCCGGCGCACCCTCCTGTTTTGGGCCGGGGTGGCTTGCACACCCCGGCCTTTTTGTTACAGTGACGCCCGAGGGAAAGGAGTGGTGAAGGGATGGAGATGATTGCACTGTCGCCGACCATGCAGGAGTTTTTGAAGCGGGCGGAGCGCATCGCCCCTCTCCCGGATCCTATTCTGATTGTGGGCGAGGTGGGGGTGGGGAAGGAACACCTGGCGCGCTGGATCCACGAACGTTCATCTGTGGCACAGGGACCGTTTCTTCGCTTTGACTGCACAGGGGCGTCTGCAGATCTCCTGGTGGAAAAGTTTCTGGTCCTGAACGGCGGACAGGAGGGATGGATTCGAGAGAGAGGAACCCTGTTTCTCCACCAGCTGGAAGAACTGGCACCCGAGGCACAGAAAGCGCTGGGCTATTATCTGGAAAGAGAACCGGCGTCCGGGACGAGCCACCGGATCATTGCCAGTGCCTCCCCCCTCATCTTTCAGCGCAGGGACCGCGGGCTGTTTCAGAAAGCCCTGTTTTATCGCCTGAGTGTCCACCTGTTTGAGGTTCCTCCCCTTCGGATGCGTCCGGAGGATATTCCCGCGCTGGTCCGTCATTTTTTAAAGCAGATTGACCCGTCATTGCGACTGGATCCTTCCCTGCTGGATCTGTTTCAGCGATACGCCTGGCCTGGCAATCTGCTGGAGCTTCGGAACCTGCTTCAGCAAATGGCACTCAACGCAGAGAGCACCCTTCTTCAGTCTTCCGATCTACCCGAGTGGTTCCTGCGGGCGCTGGATCCTCAGTCAGGGGAGTCTTCGCTGCGGGAGCGGAGTTTCTGATAGAGGGTGGAAAGGCCAATGCCGAGCCGCTCGGCGGCCTTTCGTTTGTTGTACTCTGTTTCTCTTAAAACCGCCTGGATGGCGAGTTCTTCAATTTCCCGCAGTGTGTGGGTGGTCAGAAAGCGATAGATGGTGGGATCCTCCAGTGGGGAGCGCTTCAGATCACTCCACCCGGTTTTTTTCAGCACCTCCAGCACGTGAATCATGCGGATCACCCGCCCCTCTGCCCGATAGAGGCATTCCTGGAGCACGGCGAGGAGTTCACTGAGGTTCCCGGGCCAGGGATAAGCTTTCAGGACTCCCAGGGCATTGATGGTGATGGGAGTGGTGTCCCGGTGCTGCTCCCGGGCGAAACGCTGGAGATATTCCCGGACCAGGTGTTCCACGTCCTCCGGGCGGTCGCGGAGCGGTGGAATACGGATCTCGTAGGGTTCCAGAAGATCCAGAAGGTCTCCACGCAGGATGCCCTCACGGTGGAGGTCTTTCGGAGGACGGGAACTACCAAGGATAAGACGGGGCCGGTTGGGGGGGGTTGCCGGAGAGACCGAGGCCCAGTAGGAGCCTTCAAGCCAGGCCATCAGCAGACCCTGAAGGGTGGGGGAAAAATCCACCAGGTCTTCCACATACACCACGCCTCCCTGGGTGCTGTGCAGAATCCCCGGTGTCGTGCCCGCACGCCCTTCACGGAACAGTTCCTCCTCCACACGATGGGGTGGAATGGCAAGGATCCGGAGAGACTGAAAAGGACCGGTCGTGCCCGTGGCGCGGTGCACCCAGCGCGCCAGGATCTCCTTGCCCACACCCCGTTCTCCCACAAGGAGAAGCGGGGCGTTGCCCCGCAGGTGAGCCTGCAGTTCACGGTACACCTCCTGCATGGCAGGATGACGTCCCAGAAGCGCCTCCAGTTCTTCGTAAGGCGTGTCGGAGGCTTCACCGGGGTGCTCCCCCATCAGGTGGAGGATCCGCTCACGGACCATCTCCGGTTGATGGACCAGGGCGTCCCATTCCAGGTAATCCGTGGCGCCCAGATGAAGGGCACGTTCGGCGTGCCGGGGGTCCGGATAAGAAGTGAGAATCAGGATGGGGAGGTCGGGATAGGCTTTCCGGAGCCTTTCCAGAATGCGAAGCCCTTCGGTCTCCGGATTGCGTCCCAGGCGGAGTTCGGGGGGGGTTTCGGAGAAGTTCTGGTCCAGGATCACCAGACGAATCGGGTGGGTTTTAAGGAGAAAACGGGCTTCTCTGAAATCTCCTGCACGCAGAATGGCCAGGCGGTCTCCCAGCATTCGGGAGACGAACGTGAAGATTTCCTGCCCGTCTTCCACGACGAGCAGTTCACCCGCCCCATCCATCGCCCGGATTGTATGGGATGGGGTGGAAACCATCCACCGCAGAGAGAGACCGATCCGTGTGCTGCGTCCGGGTGCCGGGGAGGCAGATGGCCCTTCAGAAGACGGCATCCTCAAGCAAACGTGGGAAAGACTGCGGGGTCAACGGACCCCGGGTGTGCGGTACGGGCTTGCCAGTGTATGGATTCCTGAATCCGCCCGGGGCGGAGGGGCGCGTCTTAAATCCCTGGAGACCCGACGTTTCCGCACACGTCGTACCGCACATGGCCCGGCAGGCTGGGGGTTTCGTCCAGAAACCCTTCCGGTGCGCATGGCCTTCGCAGTCGCGCGCGATCCGTCAGGATACGGTGAAATTCAGGAATAAGAACTTGAGCAAACCGCGAAAACCAGGGTCCGTGCGCAACGCCATGGGGCGTATGCCAGAGGTTCCTTCCTTTTCTCTGTGCCCCCCTATCCTCCTGTCCGGGTCACGGGGGTGTGTACAAAGTGCGCAGCGAAAGACCTCACACGCCGTGCATTTTTCCGGGCAACTTCACACGGATCCCCCGGGGTGCGGCCGTCTTCGGTCCAGGGATATCGCGTGTTAGCGCTTCAGGCGGCTGGCCACTTCGCGGATATACTCCTGGGCAGTGTACACCGCGATGGTGCCGTCCCCTGCCGCCGTCGTCACCTGTTTGATAGGCGTGCGACGCACATCTCCCGCCGCAAACAAACCGGGCGTGCGGGTCCGCATATGCTCGTCCGTGATCACGGCACCGGTCCGGGGGTCCAGATCCGCCAGGTCCCGAACCAGTTCGCTGTTGGGAATATGCCCGATGAAGATAAACACCGCCTCCACAGGGATGTTCTGCACCTCACCGGTTTTGAGATTCCGCACACGTACACCACGAACTTTGTTGTCTCCGTAGATCTCCTCCACCACGCTGTTGAGCACAAAGGAAAACTTTGGATGCTGTCGTGCCTGTTCCACAAACAGCGGCGCCGCCCGGAAGGCGTCCCGGCGATGAATCAGCACCACCTTTGAGACCATGTTGGCCAGGTACAACCCTTCCTCAAAGGCTGCGTCTCCCCCACCCACCACCGCCACGGGCTGATCCTTAAAGAAGGGACCGTCACACACTGCACAGTAGGACACTCCACGCCCTGCAAACTCCTTTTCTCCCGGGACATCCAGCGTGCGGGGCTTGGAGCCCGTGGCCAGAATCACCGCCCGGGCATGGTAAGGTTCGTCCCCCAGACCGTGCAGGTGGAAGGTGCCATCGGGAAGGGGTTCAATCTTCCGGATTTCCTCCACCACAAACCGTGCGCCAAAACGCTCCGCCTGCTGGCGAAAACGCTGAATCAGTTCTGCCGCGCCAATTCCCTCTGGAAAACCGGGATAGTTGTCCACACGGTCGGTCAGGGTGAGCTGGCCGCCCACGGTTGCCCGTTCAAATACCACGGTCCGGAGAGAGGAACGCCCCCCATAGAGCGCCGCCGTCAGGCCGGCTGGCCCGGCGCCGATAATGGCCAGGTCAAAGTCCTTCTCCACCTCCGCCGACGTTGAAACCTCTCCCAGCGAAAACTCCATCATGGGTTCCATCCTCCTTTCGGGTCGTGTTGATGTGGATCCAGTGTATAATGCAAGATGCATATATTGTCTGTGGGAGAGTATAGACGTTTCCGGGCGGTTCGTCAACCACCCCGGCAGGGAGATCGCGGGAACACCCTGTGGATCACGGGAATTTCGCGGGGTCTCCTTCATTGACCCGACCCTGCAGGTCCTGTATAATCCTCAAGAAATCCCCGGAAAAGGGGGTGAACAACGGAAGGGAGGCAAACGGCTCATGTTGTATCGTGGTGTTTCGGAAGAGGAAAAGCGCGCACGTCGCGAACTCCGGCTTGAAATTCCCGAAGAGGTGATCCTCCAGGAACGAAAGGCGTTGCTTCGGGAATACCGGAAGCGCACACGGGTCCCCGGTTTCCGAAAGGGCCAGGCGCCGGATCACGTGCTGGAATCGCTGTTGAAGGAAGAGCTGGATGAGGAATCTTTTGAACGTGCCCTGAAGCGGGTGCTGAAGGAACGGCTGGAAGACCAGCACCTGGAACCCATCTCCCGCATCAAAATTGAGGAAACAGAGGAGCGGGATGGGGTGCATGAGGTGCGGGTTTCGTTTGAGGTGTTGCCGGACTTTGACTTTCCAGACCTTTCCAAGCTCTCGTTTGAGAAGCGGGTGGAGCCCGTGAAGGAGCAGGAAGTGCAGGAGGTTCTGGAGCGGGAACGTCATCGGCATGCCCAGCTGGTTCCGGTGGAGCGGGCTGCAGAGAATGGGGATTACCTGCGGGTGGACTACTGGGAAAAGACCCCCTCAGGGAAAAAGACGCTCAAGCGGAAGAAAAACGTGCTGATCCACCTGAACCAGGAACTTCCTGAGGCGTTGCGGGAGGCTCTGGTGGGGGTGAAAGCCGGGGACACCGTGGAAACTGCCCTGGAAGATCGGTCCTACCGCATCCGGGTGCATCAGGTGCTTGCGGTGGAACTTCCGGAAATGGACGATGAGTTTGCGAAGACCCTGGGATATGAAAACCTTGCGGAACTGGAAGAGAAAGTCAGGGAGAGCCTCCGGAGAAGCAAGGAGGAGGATGCGGAGCGCCGTCTGGAAGCAGAGATTGTTCATTCCCTTTATGAGGCCATTCGTTTTGATCTGCCGGAATCCATGGTGATGGATGCCCTGGAAGATATCAAAGAGCAGATTCTGGGGGATGCGGAAGCCCCCCTGGATGAAGGGATGGAACAGGAATTTCGCAGGATGGCGGAGGAGCGCGTGGCAAGGGATGTTCTCCTCTCCCGTGCGGCAGATCATCTGAACATTCAGGTGGAAGACGAAGAGGTGCAGGAAGAAGCGGTCAAACTGGCCATTCGCTCAGGGTATGATCCACAGAAGTTTCTTGCTTACCTGTACCGCTCCGGTGCCATCCATGAACTGGAGGAGCGGATCCGCCGCCGCAAGGCCATGGCGTACCTCAAAAAGCAGGTGAAGGTGGAGGTGATTGTCGGATGAAGGCAAAGGAATCTCTGAATCAGTACGTGCCCATTGTCATTGAGCAAACAGGGCGCGGTGAGCGTGCTTACGACATCTATTCCCGGCTCCTTCGGGACCGGATTGTGTTCCTTGGTACCCCGGTGGATGATCATGTGGCCAATCTGATTGTGGCCCAGCTCCTCTTCCTGGAAGCCGAGGATCCCACCAAGGACATCTATCTCTATATCAACAGCCCCGGTGGATCGGTAACGGCGGGGCTGGCTATTTACGACACGATGCAGTACATCAAACCGGATGTGGCCACGGTCTGCGTGGGCATGGCCGCCTCCATGGGAGCCATTCTGCTGGCGGGAGGCGCACCGGGGAAACGGTTTGCCCTTCCCCACGCCCGGGTGATGATCCATCAGCCCTGGGGTGGCGTGCAGGGGCAGGCCGTGGACATTGATATCCATGCCAGGGAAATCATGCGGTTGCGGCAGATGCTGAATCAGATCCTGTCAAAACATACGGGACAGTCGCTGAAGCAGATTGAGAAAGACACAGATCGGAACTTCTTTATGTCTGCCGAGGAGGCCAGGAACTACGGACTGGTGGACGAGGTGCTGGAGAAACGACCGTGAGCCGACGTGAGCGAAGCCGTCCCATGGTGCCCCGCTGCTCTTTCTGTGGGCGGAGCGAGCGGGAAGCAGGCCACCTGGTGGGGGGCATTGACGCCTATATCTGCCAGCAGTGTGCGGAGCTTTCCCTGGAGATCCTTCAGGCCAGCCGCACCGAGGGTCGGCGCACCTTCCACGTTCCACCCCCGGAAGAGATCAAAGCCTATCTGGACCGGTATGTGATCGGGCAGGAGTATGCTAAAAAAGCCCTTTCGGTGGTGGTGTATGCCCACTACCGGAGGCTTCAGAGCCGGGAGCCCTTCCAAAAATCCAACATTCTGCTGGTCGGTCCCACAGGGGTGGGTAAAACCCTGCTGGCAGAAACCCTGGCCCGCCTGCTCCAGGTGCCCTTTGCCATCTATGATGCCACCCCCCTCACGGAAGCGGGATACGTGGGGGAGGATGTGGAAAACATTCTGGTCCGGTTGCTGCAGGCGGCTGATTACAACGTGGACGAAGCCGAATATGGCATTGTGTACCTGGATGAGGTGGACAAGCTGGCCCGGAAAGGGGATTCGCCCTCCATCACCCGGGATGTTTCCGGTGAAGGCGTCCAGCAGGCACTCCTGAAAATCCTGGAGGGTACGGTGGCCAATGTTCCTCCCCAGGGAGGACGCAAGCATCCTGAACAGCCCTTCATTCAGATGAACACCCGCAACATTCTGTTTATCCTGGGTGGGGCTTTTGAAGGGCTGGAAGAGATTATACAGCGACGCCTGGGACGCCGGGGGATCGGGTTTGCCCGTGCAGATGCGGAGGATAAGACACAAACCCGGACGCATATCCTGCAGTATGTGACACCGGAAGATCTTGTCAGGTACGGGCTGATCCCGGAATTTGTGGGCCGTATCGGGCTGATTGCGCCGCTTCATCCCCTCACCGAGGACGACCTGGTGAGGATCCTGACCGAGCCCAGAAATGCCATCCTTTCCCAGTATGAGAGCTTTTTCCTGATGGAAGGGGCGCGGCTGCGCTTCACCGAGGGAGCGCTGCGTGCGGTGGCACGAAAAGCACTGGAAAAGGGGATGGGTGCCCGGAGCCTGAAGGCCATTCTGGAAGAGATCCTGATGGACACCATGTTTACCCTCCCGTCCCGGCGAAACGTTCAGGAAGTGGTGGTGGACGAGGAGGTGGTGCTGAGAGGGATCCCGCCCCACATTCTCTACCGTCCCACCAAAAAGGTTCAGTGATGTCTGCGGAGAAACCCATGTATGCCCTGCTGGCACTGAGGGATCGTGTCATTTTCCCCAACGGCCTGGCCGGAATCCTTGTGGGTCGTCCCTTTTCCCTGCAGGCCGCCCGGGAGGCGCTCACGCTGGATGAGCCGGTCCTCCTTGCCTATCAGAAAGACCCGGAGGAGGGGCGTCCTTCCCGCCTGGAAGATTTCTATCCCGTGGGGGTGCTGGCCAGGATTGTCCAGTATGCCTCCGCACCGGACGGCACCCTGCGGGTTTTAATCCACGGAATGGAGCGGGTGAGACTGGAGGAGGTGGTGGAGGCGGAGGGCCTGCTCCGTGGCGCGGGAACCCCCTATCCGTGGGAGGGGTCCGGAGATCTTCACCGCCTGAAAGCCCTGATGCAGGTGTCCCTCCATCTTATGGAGCGTATGCTGGACGAGCATGTCCCGCTTCCTGACCCTGTGGGTGAACTCCTGAATCGCTCCCTGGAGGAGTTACCCCCGGACGTTTTCCTGGGGATTATGGGCACCCACTTCCCGGGACTCTCTTATGAAGAACGGATGACCCTCCTGGAACTGGACAGCCTGGAGGGGGCGCTGGATCGGCTGGCGGAATGGGTGGCGCGCTATGCCCAGCTGGTGGAACTCCAGCACCGGATTCAGACCCGTGCCCAGGAGGCCCTTCAGCAGGGACAGAAGGAGTTTTTCCTGCAGCAGCAGATGAAGGAAATTCAGCGTGAGCTGGGGATGGGCGAGGAATCTGAACTGGAAGAGCTGCGCCGCCAGATTCATGAAGCCGGGATGCCGGAAGAGGTCCAGGAGAAGGCCCTCAAGGAACTGGAACGCCTGAGCCGAATTCCTCCCGCTTCCCCAGAGTCCGGGGTTATCCGGACGTACCTGGACTGGCTGATCGCCCTCCCATGGAACACCACCACCCCGGATCAGCTGGATCTGGATCGGGTGGAGGCGGTGCTGAATGAGGACCACTACGGTCTTGAAGAGCCCAAGGAGCGCATCCTGGAATATCTGTCGGCGGTCAAGCTCAAGGGCCGGGTCCGGGGGCAGGTAATCTGCTTTGTGGGTCCCCCGGGGGTTGGCAAGACCTCGCTGGCGCGGTCCATCGCCCGGGCGCTGGGGCGAAAATTCGTCCGTATTTCACTGGGCGGGGTGCGGGACGAAGCGGAGATCCGGGGACATCGCCGGACCTACGTGGGGGCGCTTCCGGGGCGGATCATCCAGCAAATCCGGCGGGCGGGGACCCGCAACCCTGTGTTCCTCCTGGATGAGGTGGACAAGATGGGTGCTGACTGGCGAGGAGATCCCTATGC
>JALUJC010000197.1 GCA_027053375.1 Caldifarciminota bacterium | reverse complement strand
GCTGTGGCGGGGGAGGGGTGGTACAGGGTGGGGTACCGCTATCTGGAGCGCGGGGATACAGCGCGTGCCCTCCGGAGTTTTCGTCGGGCGGTTCAGGTGGATCCCTCCTATGCACCCGCATGGGCGGTGATGGTTCACCTTTTCCGGGCTCGGGGGCAGCGGGATTCGGCGCGCGCGGTGCTCCAGCGCTGGATCCAGGAGGACCCGGCCCGTGGATGGCCACGGCTGGGCGTGTTTTTCCTGGACGAGGGGAAGCTGGATTCCGCACGTTTTGCCTTTGAACAGACGCTGAGGGAGGACAGTCTTTCGGTTCGGGGACATCTGGGACTTGCCGAAATCTGGGTGAAGTCTGGAGAACTGACACGCGCGGAGGCGTACCTCAAAGATCGCCTGAAAGTCTCGCCACATCCTGCCTATCGAGCGGCACTCGGGGTGTTCTATGCGGAACAGGAGCGTTGCCGGGAGGCCATTCCTCTCCTGGAAGAAGCTTTCACCCATTACCGGCAGGAGGAACGGGTGGTGCTTTCCCTGGGGACGTGTCTGTGGAAAGAGAAAAAATACAGAGCGCTGCTGAATATGGTGGATGCCCTCTCCGCCCTGCCCCCGGATCTTCTCCCCCGGGTTCGGAAGCTGGAAGCCCAGGCAGCAGAGGCGCTTCAGGATCATGAGCGGGCCCGAAAAGTGTACCGCTGGCTGTGCGAACACACGCCCCAGAGGGCACCCTGTCTGAAAGCGGCGGATTTGTGGATGAAGGTGGATCCTGACATTGCGGAGCGACTGGCAACGGAAGTGCTGAATCGACATCCCACTTCTGAACAGGAGGCCATCGCCCTCTCCCTTCTGGGCGATGTATGGGAGGTCCGCGCCCAGCAGGAGGCAAGGGATGGTCGGTGGGAAGCAGCTTTTCGTGCCCATACGCGGGCACTGAACTACTACCGGGAAGCCGCACGTGCTGCCCCGGAACGATCCCGGTGGCGTCGCTACGCCGAGGCACAGAGCCGTCGTGTTACCCGTTTGCAGAAAAAGGCCTACAGAAAATGGAAACATATCGACTGAACACCTTTGACGATCCCGAGCTTCTTTCTGCTGCGAAAGAGGCATGGGAACACGCACATGCTCCCTATTCTCGCTTTCGTGTGGGGGCAGCTGTTCGTACCGATGAGGGAAAAGTGTGGACCGGCGCCAACATTGAAAACGCGGTTTACGGTCTGACCGTGTGTGCGGAACGGGTCGCCCTCTGGCGTGCCTGGATGGAGGGAGCGCGCTCCTTTACCACCCTGGTGGTGCGGTCCGATCGTGATCGCTGGACGCCTCCCTGTGGTGCATGCCGTCAGGTGATGCTGGAACTGGCCGGACCGGACCTGCGGGTGGTTCTGGTGCAGGGAGAGGAGGTGCGGGTGTACCGTCTGCGCGAACTTTTGCCCCTTGCTTTTGATGGGGAGCAACTGCAATGATGAACTGGCTGATGTGGATCCTGTTGCAGCAGAGCCCCGGGGGGGCCATGCTGGTGGGGGGCGGCTGGATGGATCACCGGGAGGTGGCGCCGTCCATGGAAAACCTGCTCCGGGACGACGGGTTTACGGGTCCCACGGAAATTCGTGGAACGGATCTCTGGCTTGGGGGCTATGCCGGCCAGGTCTATCTGGGGTTGCGTTTTATCCATCCGCGTGTGGATCTGTACCGCAACACACGGCATGCCCGGGTGGAGTATCCAGCCTGGATGCTGGAGGTGGGCGAGCTGTACACGTTTGGTAAAGGTTTACAATGGGTGCTGGGGGCGCTGGTGGGTGCAGGAGAGGTGCGCTGGACCCTGGGAGAGGGCGCAACAGATGTCCCACTGGATACGCTCCTCAACCGGTATACCCTGAACCGGGCGCAGGCCTTTCGCGGATTGCTGGGACTTTTCACCCAAGTCATGCTGTGGATGCCCACCGGAGGTGGAGGATCTTTTGCCGGGCTGTATGCGCGTGCGGGCTATGTGATGGATGTGCTGCAAAGGCCCATGCGCCTGGCTGATGGAACAGCGGTGGTGGGCATGCCCGACGTGCGTTATCGCGGGTTCCAGCTTTCCGCCGGTGTGGTGTTTCGGGGGAGTGATCTGTCCGCGACCCCCACACCCTACGGGGGGGAGGTTCCATGAGATTCCCGGGTTTATGGTTGGGACCCCTCCTGCTGTGGATGCTGGCATGTGGTCGTGGATGGGAGGTGGAGGTCCAGAAAGCCCTGGAACGTGGGGATCGGAGGGCGGTGGAACGCCTGCTCTATGCCCATCAGGATGCGGAACCCCGGAAGGTGAGTTATTACCGGGGACAGCTCTATATGCGGGAGGGAGCCTTCAAGAATGCGCTGGAACAGTTTCTGGGTGCAGAACCTCCACCCCGGGAACTTCGTGATTCCCTGGTCCATGCCCTTCATCTCCTGGGGGATACCGCACGAAAACTCCGACTTGAAGAGGTGGCACGGGGTGCGTATGAGGCCGTGGACCGCATGGCTCCGGAATCCCTGAGTGTGGAAGGTGCGCGTTTTCTGGCGCGGATATACCGTCAAATGGAGGATCTGAAACGCGCCCGACGGTATTATGAGCGTTACCTTGCGCTGGGAGGGGCACTTCGGGAAATCGCGGGGGCTTATTTCCCCCTGCTGTCGGATCTTGGTGAGGAAGACACCCTGGTGGCCCTGGGAGATTCCCTCCGTACGTTTGAAGACGCGGATGCCCTCTGGGCGTACGGAAATGCTCTGTATGATCTTGCCCTTCAAAACCTTGCAGAGGGGGATACTGCAAAGGCCACCCGTCAACTTCGCCGGCTGCTGGAACTGGGGGGACCGGAGATCCTGCTTGACGACGCCTATCTTACGCTGGGCGAGATCGAGTTGACCCGTGGGGATACCGCAGGTGCAGTGAAGGCATTCCAGCTGGCGCTGACCTATGCCCTTCCCCGGAGTCTGACCGCCCGGCGGGCCCGCGCCTATCTGTCGCGACTTGGTGAGACCCGATTCCTTCAACCATGACCCCGATCCTCCTGTTTTTCCTGGTTGTGGTGGGGCTGGTGGTTCTGAGTGAGGGAG
>JALUJC010000196.1 GCA_027053375.1 Caldifarciminota bacterium | reverse complement strand
GGTGGAGGTGGATGGGGTCCCGGTTACCCTCCAGGGGCATTCCGCGATTCTTCGGGTTGAGAAAGAATCCATCCCGGCATACGGGTTTCTCTCTGCCGTACGGTTTGAACGGGAACGCAGAGGAACGTTTGCAGCACGTTTGTTCCCCCATTCCTTCTGGAAAAGACGAGCAGGAGATCTTCACTGGGCGACCCCCGAATTTGTCCTGGAGACGCAGAAGTTTCGGGATCATGTCCGCCCCATCCGCTGGCGCACCACACTGCGAGAGGAGCACGGGGTGTATGACCTGGAACTGTGGGCGGCGGATCGCTTTGTGCTGGAGATCCCGGAAGGGACCCGTTTCCGCTACCTGTCGGGGCTGGGCACGGGCTGGTTGCGCCGGGAGGTGAACGGAGAAGAAACCCACCGGTATTTTGCGCGTTTTTCCGCGTGGGTGGAATGGCGAACATCGCGTCGCCTGTTCCTCTGGACAGCGGAAGAAGCGGGAGATCGTTTCAGGTGATGAGGCTTCTCGTAGATTCCCTGTTTCTGATCCGTCCCACCCTTCTCCTCCCGGTGTGGACGTTGCTGTTCTGGGGTACCACCCTTCACCGCCCCAACGCGTGGGGGATGGTGGGGTTCCCCCGTGCGTTCTGGCTTGCCCTTGTTTCCTATTCGCTTCTGATGGGTGCGATCTATGTGGTCAATCAGATCTTTGACGTGGAAACCGATCGAATCAATCAGAAGCTGTTTTTACTCTCGGATGGTTACCTTTCCCTGCGCCATGCCTGGATGGAGGCCATTCTCCTGGTGGGTGTATCTCTGATGCTGGGCTGGTCGCTGGGTACCGCTTATCGCTGGCTCTGGGTGTTTTCTCTGGTCCTGGGGGTGCTTTATTCGGTCCCACCCTTTGTGTGGAAGGGGCGGCCTTTCCTGGATCTTTTATCAAATGCGGTGGGTTATGGAGGGATCAATGTACTGGTGGGGTGGGTCTCCCTGCATCCCTGGCAGCCAGGGCTGATTCCCCGAACCCTGCCGCTGGTGAGTGCGGTAGGGGCTGTTTTTTTGCTGACCACCATCCCGGATATCCCTGGAGACCGGGCGGCAGGCAAACAATCCACCGGCGTATGGCTGGGCGCACGGAAAACCGCATTGCTGGCCACGGTGATGCTCTGGCTGACCGTGCTGTTTGCCGCAAGATATGGGGATTTATGGGTGCTTTCCGTGGCGGCCCTGAGCCTTCCCCTTTTTGTGGCCGCGGTGGTGGAGGGTGGAGATCGCTGGGTGAAACTTGCATACCGTGCCGCCGGGGGTCTGTTCGGGATTGCCACGGCGTTGCGGTTTCCCATCTTTCTCCTTCTGGGTGGTTTGACGTTTCTTGCTCTTCGCCTGTATTATCAGCGGCGTTTTGGGTTAACCTATCCAAGCCTGAGAGGAAGATAAGATGAAAACGGCCTATCGGACACACACCTGCGGAGAACTCCGCCGCACTCACGTGGGACAGACGGTCCGGCTGGCGGGCTGGGCCCACCGCATACGGGAAATGGGTCAGCTGGCTTTTGTAATCCTGCGGGATCGGTATGGACAGACCCAGGTGGTGGTGGATCAACCGGAGCTTCTGGAGCAGATTCGCCATCTTCAGGAACAGTCGGTGCTCCAGGTGGAAGGAAAGGTCCGTGAACGGCCTGCAGAGGAAATCCGCTCGGACTGGGCCACAGGGGAGATTGAAGTGGTGGCCACCGCGCTGAGGGTTCTGGGTCCCTCCCGGCCGGTCCCGTTTCCCCTCGAGGAAGAGACCACTGCATCTGAGGAAACCCGCCTTCGTTTCCGGTTTCTTGATCTTCGTCGCCCCATCCTTCAGCGAAATCTGATGCTTCGGGACCGTTTTATCACAGCGGTGCGGGATTTTCTGCATCGTGAGGGATTTGTTGAGGTGGAAACCCCGATCCTGACACGAAGTACCCCGGAGGGCGCGCGGGATTATCTGGTCCCCTCAAGGATCCATCGAGGTAAATTCTATGCGCTTCCCCAGTCTCCACAACTCTACAAGCAGATCCTTATGGTGGCGGGCCTGGATCGATATTTCCAGATCGCGCGATGTTTTCGGGATGAGGATTTACGAGCGGATCGCCAGCCGGAGTTTACCCAGATCGATCTGGAGATGAGTTTCGTGGATCTGGAAGATGTGCTGGACCTGGCCGAACGCATGATGGTGGAAGCTGCGGCAGCGGTGGGGGTGTCCCTTCCCACACCTTTCCCCCGGATCACCTACGAAGAGAGCATGCGAACCTACGGGACGGACAAGCCGGACCTGCGTATCCCCTGGGATCCTCTTCAGGACGCCACAGAGGCCCTTTCCGGTAAGGGATTTCGGGTCATTGACGACGTGGTGGGACAGGGAGGACGTGTGGTGGTATGGTTTGCCCCCGTTGCGCTGAGCCGGAAGCAGCTGGACGGCTTAACCGGGTTTGCACGAAGTCTGGGTGCCGGCGGGTTGCTCTGGGCACGTCAGGATGGGGAGACCTGGCGGGGGCCCCTGGGTCGTGTCCTGGACGCCACGTGGCGACGGGAGAATACCGGGGTGTGGCTTGCTGTGGTGGGACACGGGTGGCAACCTTTTCAGGTGCTGGGAGCGATTCGTACGTCCCTTGCCCGGGAACATGGAGCAATCCGGGATGGATTTGCTCCACTATGGGTGACCCACTTCCCCATTCTGGAGTGGAATCCCGACGAGCAACGACTGGAACCCGCCCACCACATTTTCACCCAGATTGAAGAAGAAGATCTGGATCGTCTGCATGCCCTGCCCGCATTCCTTGAAGGATTGCGTTCCGATCTTCTCAAAGGGGATCCTCGAGCCCGTGCCCGGCTGGAAACAGAGCTCCTGCGAATTCGTGGGAAACAGTACGACCTTGTGCTGAATGGGTGGGAGGTAGGTTCCGGTTCCATCCGAATCCACGATCGGAACCTTCAGGAGACCCTGATGGACCTGATCGGTCTTTCCCCGGAGGAACGCCAGCGAAGGTTTGGCTTTCTTCTGGAGGCCTTTGAATACGGCGCCCCCCCGCATGGGGGGATTGCTCCGGGGG
>JALUJC010000195.1 GCA_027053375.1 Caldifarciminota bacterium | reverse complement strand
AAGACTGTCCTCCAGTTCCGCACCGGTCATGGTTCCCCGCACATAGAGTGTTTTCAGGATATACTCCACAAGGTCATCCCGCTTCAACCCGGTCTCCTCCACCGAGCGGGGCCGCGGAGGGAACCAGCGTTTCGGTTCGGAGGTTGTGGGTGAGGTTTGCATACCGGCAATTATACGTTCAGGATGTGGATCAAGCAAGTCAATTGCAGGAATTACGCAAAGCGGACCTTGACAGTCGATATTGCAGGGGGTATGATTCTCCTATGCAGATTCAGGTTCCAAGAAGACTGGACTATGCGCTCCGCATTCTTACGGAACTTGCCAGCCATGGGGAGGGTAAGGTGGTTCCCAGCCGCACCATCGCGGAAAATCAGCAGATTCCCTTCACCTATCTGCAGAAAATTGTGAATTTGCTGGCCTCCCGGGGGTTGCTCCAGACCTTCAGAGGCAAGGATGGAGGCATTGCCCTGGTGGCGAAACCTGAATCCCTTACGGTGTATGATGTGATACGTGTGGTGGAAGGAGAGATCCCCATGAACATCTGTGTGATCAGCCCTGACGACTGTCCGATCTATGAGCAGTGCGGTGTGAGCACGGTATGGGAAGCAGCCCAGGAAATGCTCATCCGGTTTCTGAGTTCTGTCACCGTCAAAGATCTGGTTGAACGCCGGTTTACCCTGCCCCAGCCCTCCTCCTGAACCCCATGGTGACGCTGGAAGTCTCCATTCTCGGGGGAGGGTTTGCACGCTGGTCCTATCAGGGACCTCCCATGAAACGTGGGGTGATCGCATGGGCATATGTGGAGGGTGAAGAACATCCCGTTGCGGTCAAGGTCCGTGGCCCTTCCCGAAAACCTTCCGAAGGACGGTTGATTCGCTTTGAACCCATCCCGCAGGAAACCAAGCTCCGGTTGCTGAAAAACCTTGTGCGTGGGATGATCTGGGAAGAGGGCTATCGCGACCTGCGCATTGTGCATGTCACACTGGATGAAGAGCGGGGGCACGTGCATTACACCTATGTGGCGGACCGTCGGTTGCAGCTGGAGGAGATGGCCCCGAGGATTGCAAAACGTCTCCATCTTCGGGTCACCTTTGAGCAGATCGGTGCCCGGGATTATGCCCAGCAGATCGGAGGGATCGGGGTTTGTGGCATGGAGGTATGCTGCAAACTTTTCCTGAAAAAGATTCCTTCCGTCTCTCTGGACATGGCGCGGAGGCAGTATCTTTTTGTAGCACCGGAGCGGTTGTCCGGGATCTGTGGACGTCTCCTCTGCTGTTTGCGCTATGAGCTGCCGGTCTATGAAGAGCTTCAGAAGCGGTTGCCCCGGAAAGGAGAGAGTTTTCGCCTGCCCGATGGACAGACCGGTGTTGTCCACACCATTCGCCATCTCCAGGAGGAGGTGGATCTCCAGCTACCGGACGGGTCGGTGGTGACCTATCGGCTGGACGAACTGCTCACCCTGGAAAAGGTCTGATCAGCGGAATTCCCATTCGTATTCCAGCCCCCAGGACACATTCCCATCCGCTTCTCTGCTGAAATAGAGCGCGGATCTGCGGCGTCTTCGGAAGTAATACCGCAAAATATAAGTGGACGCGCTGAGATCCCGCGGATCCCCGGCATACTGGAAATAGATTTCGGGGGTGATGAACAGTCCCAGGCTGATCCAGCCCCCGCTCTCCACGCGAAGCTCCTGAAGGCCGATTTGCCGTCGGAAACGCGCGCTGAGGAGTGCACCGGCAAGAGAGAAAAGGCGGGTTTGCAGGAAGGAGAGTTCCCCAACCGTGGCAAGCCCGGAGGACAGTGGCTGGCCGAAGGTGAGGAGATACAGGATATTCAGCGTGTCCAGACTGGGATCGGACTGAAGCCCGAATTGAGGTTCCTGAAGGGTCCCTTCCACCCGCAGAATCACGTCAAAGGTGTCCACCTGGGTCCGGCCAATCAGGGAAAGCCCGGGATTAAAGTCAGGATCGTTCTCAAAGGTGATGCGACCTTCCTCAATGTTAAAAAGGTGATCCAGATACAGGAACGTCCCCCGGAGCACCTCCATGTCCCCGGTGGTGTAGGTGTGGATGGGGTCGGGTTTGACATAGGTCAGGTTGGCGTTCATTTCCAGGTCTGCCAGTTCATTTTCAAGGAAGATCCGGTTGTCGGCTGTAACAGTGATGTTCATGCGAATTGGGGATGCGGCGGTGCTCTGCTGTCTGGGAAGTGCGGAGAGTTTCCCGAAACGCGCATCAATATAGGCACGGTGGATCACCAGGGTCCCTTCAAGGAGATAGTCGGGATACATGCCACTCAGGGTCAGGTTCCCTGATACAATGGCGTCCATCAGCGGGTTAGGAATGGCTTCCACCTCTTTCAAAAAGAGTTCCATGTGGGTTTCGCGGGGAAGGTACCGGTAAATACGCACCGTTCCCTCTCCCTCAATGCTCCCTTCTTCTCCAGAGGTGGCCATCATCAGGGGAATCAGAATGGTGTCTCCTCGGCCTTCCATATCCACCCAGATCGAATCCAGCAGGGTGCGTGTGGAGAGAAAGACCCCGCCGGTGCCGTAAAAGGTCACCTGGCCCCGAAGATCCGGATCTCGGGGGGTGCCCTCCACCACCAGATGACCCCAGAAGCCTCCCTGATCCACATAGATCAGGTCCTGAAGCAGGTAGTTTGCCAGACCTTTCCCCAGACCCTCCAGCCGGATGTCCAGGTTCAGGGGGAGTGTGTCTGCTGGAAAGGGAAGGGTCCCGGTGAGCGACAGGCGACCGGAATCTTTCACAATCAGGAGTTTCTCCATCTGAAAAAGCTGATCCGCATACCGGGCGTTCAGCAGAACGCTGTCCCAGGTGAAGGTTGCGTACTGAAAATTCAGAAGGTGAAGATTCGCGCGGAATCGGGGATGATCCAGGGTCCCATCTCCATGAAGCCACCCTGAGATGCTCCCCTGAGGTGGATCGGGAAACCAGCTTTTCAGCAATGTGAGTGGAAGCTTTTCCAGTCCTGCGTCCACCCAGAAGGTCCCGCGGTCCAGCTGGTATTCTCCCCCCAGGTTCTGGACCCCTTTCATTCCTTCCGTCCAGAAC
>JALUJC010000194.1 GCA_027053375.1 Caldifarciminota bacterium | reverse complement strand
TGCCAACACCCCCGCACTGGAGATTCTTCGTCGGCATCCCTCCATCTCCCCGACAGACGTGGATCCGCTGCAGGGGCGACTGGAGGAAGGGGCCGCCCTTCGCATCCGGGACGTGTTTCCTCCCACCCTGGACGAGTGGATGGCCGGGATTCTGACCGCACAGGAAGAGGCACGCCAGCAGGGTGTCCTGTGGATTCACGAGTTTGGAACACGGGAAGCCCTGCAGGCCTATCTCCGGCTCTGGCGTCAGCACGCACTGCGTGTACGGGTTCGCTTTTATCTCTATGACGAAGATCGGGATGTGGTGCTTCGTGCGGGAATTCCCTCGGGATTTGGGGACACGTGGTTTCGCCTTCAGGGATTGAAGCTGTTCCTGGACGGTTCGGTGGGCGGCAGAACTGCAGCCTTTTTCCATCGCTATCGGGATCCCCATCCAGCACATCCCACGGGTCGTTTCCTGTACACCACATCCCTTCTGAGACAGCGACTGGAACAGGCGAAGTCACGGAGAATTCAGCTCGCTTTTCATGCCATCGGCGATCGTGCCATTCACCGCATTACACGATTGTTGGAAGAGGTGCTGGAAGGGGGAAACGTGCTCCGGCACCGCATTGAACACTTTGAATTTCCCACGGAACAGGCAATGGAACGGGCACACCGGCTTCCGATCTACCTCTCCATGCAGCCCGTCTTTCGCGCACAGTGGGGAGAACGGGACGGGTTCTACGCAAAGGCCCTCGGGAAAAAACGTGCGGAACGAAACAACCCCTTCCCCGAGCTGATACGCTGGAATGTGCCCGTGGCCTTTGGTACAGATGGCATGCCCTTCTCTCTCCGTGCCACGCTGGAGAGCGCCGTGGCCGCAGGCCTCACCGTTCAGGAAGCCCTCCACACTGCGGGAGAAGCCGCCGCAGCCTTTACGTTTGAAGAAGAGGCGTATGGATTTCAGCCCGGTGCCCTTGCCGATGCCGTCATCGCGCGATGGCCCGAGGGACAGCCTTTCCCGGACCCTCCCGTGGCCGTGATCGTCGGGGGGGATCTTCACCCGCTGGGGCGAATGCCTTTCCATCTCTGAGAGCATACGCACAGACGCTGCGTAAAGGACACTGTGAACAGCGGGGGCGCCGGCGCTTACAGGACCGCTTTCCAACTTCCACCAGCTGGGCATGAAAGTCCTGGTACAGCGCCACATCCCGGGGCAAGCGCTGTTCAATCCACCCACGCAACCGATCATAGGGCGCGTCCCATGGCCCCGGCACCCCGTATACACGGGAAAGAATACGGCGGGTATAGGCATCCACCACAAACACGGGCAGGTGAAATGCATACAGAAGGATGCTGTCGGCGGTTTCGGGACCCACGCCGTGGATGTTCAGCAGTTCTCCCCTCCAGGATGGTTGAGGAATCCTGTGACGATGGTCCAGGTACCACCGGGCGATTTCCCTCAAAAGGGGAGCTTTCCGGGAATAGTACCCCACAGGTTGCAGGTGGGGACGGAGTTCGTCGGGTGTCGCATGGGCAAGCCGCCCTGGCTCCAGCCATCCTGCGTCTTCCAGAAGGGCAATGGCGCGTTCCACCCGTTCCCAAAGGACATTTTGCGTGAGCACGGCGCCCACCACCACCTCAAAGGGGGTCCGCGCAGGCCACCAGAAACGGTGGCCATACGCCTGATAGGCCTGCTGATAAACCCAGATCAGGGGGATCCCCATTCAGTCCTCTGGAAGGGTAAACCGACGAATCTCCACGTCCTTCCACACCGCGAACCTACTGCCCCCCATATAGACGGGAGGATGCCAGCGATCATCCGGGGCATTCCCTTTCTGCATCCGCACTGGATCCACATGGAGATCCAGAATTTCCCCCACCACCACATCGTGATCCCCGGCCTTCTTTTGCCAGACCTTTCGGCACTCCAGGATCAGATAAGCCTCTTCCATCACCACGCTGTCCACGCTCCTGGCATCCCTCACCGGGATCTGGAAGTTCCGGATCTTGTCCACATCCCGACCGCTCACACGGCCGGTTTCCATGTAGCGCATGGCGTGCGAAAGATCCACAAAATTCAGGGTAAAGGCCTCCGCCTCCCTCAGCAGGGTATAGGTGTAGCGGGCGTGTCCGATCGCCACGGCCCACATGGGCGGCGAGAAAGAAACCGGCATATGCCAGCCCGCCGCCATCAGATTGGCTTCTCCTTTACGGCGGACCCCGACAATGGCAGGAATTCCAGGGTAATACAGACCGAACGCACGCCTCAGTTCTTCATCCAATGTGTCTTCTCCTTATCTTTACAAAAACGGACCCCGACCCGGTGTGCTGTGGATCAGGAGGAATCGCGGCTTCCGTATTTTTCCATGGGGATGGTCAACCCCTTATCCCGCGCCGTTTTCCTTGCGATTTCATATCCCGCATCGGCATGGCGCACCACACCCAGCCCCGGGTCATTGGTGAGCACGCGTTCCAGGCGAACGTCCATTTCCTTCGTGCCATCCGCCACCACCACCATCCCCGCATGAAGGGAATAGCCGATGCCCACCCCGCCTCCATGGTGGAAACTCACCCAGGAGGCGCCACTGGCCACGTTCAGCATGGCGTTCAGAATGGGCCAGTCGGCAATGGCATCCGAGCCATCTTTCATCGCTTCGGTTTCCCGATAGGGAGACGCCACAGAACCGGTGTCGTGGTGATCACGCCCGATGACAATGGGGGCCTGGAGCTCTCCCCTGCGTACCATCTCGTTGATGGCCAGACCAAAGGCCGCCCGTTCACCCTGTCCAAGCCAGCAGATTCGTGCAGGCAACCCCTGCCACCTGACCTTTTTCTGCGCCAGATTGATCCACCGGGCAAGATGGTCGTCTTCGGGGAAGAGTTCCAGAACTTTCCGGTCGGTTTTATAGATGTCCTCGGGATCACCGGAAAGCGCCACCCACCGGAAGGGACCACTTCCCTCGGCGAACAGATCCCGGATGAACGCCGGCACATATCCCTGAATTTTGAAAGCATCCGTGTATCCGGCATCATAGGCCAGCCGGCGGAGGTTGTTCCCATATTCAAAGGTTACAGTCCCGCGTTCCTGCA
>JALUJC010000193.1:3473-9670 GCA_027053375.1 Caldifarciminota bacterium | reverse complement strand
CTGTCCGCCTATGAACGTGGTCAGACACCTTCTCCATGGCTTTCCCGACCCCACAGATTCCTGGGATACACCCTCATCACGCTGGCCATGACCCAGTCGCTGATCGGAACCTGGAACCTTTTTTCGCTCCCTTCCCGACAGAAAAGAAAGAAACACCTGATTCATGCCCTGCTATCCTGGGGCGCCACCCTTTCGTACGCGTATGCCGGATATCTCGCGTGGCATGCACGGACGGATCCGGACTACGGAAAATACAAAACCCACCGAATCCTGGCGCTCACCGCCACCGGTGCAACCCTCCTGACCATTGGTGCAGTGATCTGGTGATGTGATGCACACCCGATTCCCCGGATTCCAGGGTTTGACCTCACCCGTTACGGAGCTCGCCTTTCCCCTTGCCTTCCTTTTCTTCTTTTCCTGCACGCGTAAAACTTCTCCCGTAATCCCCGAAACCTGCAGCACACGCGTGGATTTCCAGCAATGTGTTCAACCCATTTTCAACGCCCACTGCGTGGGTTGTCATGGAAACAACGGGGGACTGTCCCTCCGCTCCGGTGAAGCTCTCCAGAATCTGGTGGGGATTCCCTCCCGGTGTGATCCCGGTATGCTTCGCGTACGCCCCGGAGATCCCGAACAATCCCTTCTGTACCTGAAAATCACCGACGCACCGGGAAAATGCGGCAGCCGGATGCCGCCGACCGGATCCGCACTGACGGATCAGGAGATCACCCTCATCCAGAACTGGATCCAGTCCCTGTGAGACAGGAAAAAAACATGGACGTAAGGTTCTTTCGCATGGGTTTGGTTTTCAGCCCTCTCTGCTTGCGGATTCCTTTATTTTCGGGTATAATGTCAGCATGACCACGCAGGAGTACTACTGCCACCGCTGCGGTTATGTAGGGGAGGAGAAACACCGGTGTCCCCGATGCAAAGCGCCCATGTTTGAGGTGCCTCCCCTCTCTCCTCCCGTGCTCACCCCCGAAGTCCTGGAGGCCATGAACACCGAGGCGAGCACGCCTGAGGTGGTCTCCCTGGAGGAGACGGAACTCCTCATCCCCCCCGAAGAAGACATCCACGAACCTCCCACACCACCCCCCACCGAAGCATTCCTGGAGTTGATCCTGGCCGACGGTTCCCAGCACCGCTTTCCCATCGGGGAAGAGGTGGTTATTGGAAGGTTCAGCGCGGAAACCGGACCCGTGGATGTGGACCTTGGCAGGTTTGAAGGTGGAAGATATGTCTCACGCAGGCACTGTCGGATTTATCGTTCCGGGAAACGGTACATGGTGGAAGATCTCCAATCCACCAACGGAACCATTTACAACGGGAAACCCATTCTGACCCCGACCCCCCTTCAGGACGGGGATCGGCTCACCCTGGGGAGAATCACCCTGATTTTTCGCTGGAAACCTACATGACGCGAGAAGACGCGCTGGAACTGCTGTACCAGCATGTGCAGCAGGAAGGATTGAGGCGCCATCTTCGCGCCACGGCTGTGGTGATGGAAGCCTATGCCCTGGAAAAAGGGGAAGATCCTGAACTCTGGTTTTTAACCGGTCTGCTTCACGATCTGGATTATGAAGAAACCCCCGAGGAGCATCCCCACCGTGCGGTGAAAATCTTGCAAACGTACGGATTTCCACAGGCAGGACTGCAGGCCATCCAGCGCCACGCAACGCCCGACCAGCCTGCGGAAAGTCCCCTGGATCGGTATCTCCGTGCCTGTGATGAACTGACCGGCTTCCTCATTGCCGTGGCACTGGTTCGGCCCTCCCGAAGTTTTGCTGATATCCGCTGGTCCTCTTTCAGGAAAAAGTGGAAGGATCGGGCCTTTGCGCGGGGTGTCCACCGGGAAGACGTACAGCGTGTGGTTGAAGAAGCTGGACTCTCCCTGCAGCCGCACGTGATGTTTATGCTGAAAGCCATGGCAGAAAAGGAACCGTTTATATGGGATGGATCCTGATTCTGCTCCCCACCCTGGTGCTTGCCAGGGTCCAGTATGGTGGTGGGGGGGACTGGTACAACGACCCGGAAATCCTCCCCAACCTGGCGCGTTTTCTCCAGAAAGAGGTCGGACTTTCCGTGGACACGCAGCAAGCGGTGGTCCGTCTGAGCGATCCCAACCTGTCCCGCTATCCCTTTCTTTTTCTGACGGGGCATGGAAACATCGTGCTTACCCGAGAGGAACGGGCGAACCTCCGACGCTATCTCCTGAACGGTGGATTCCTCTTTGCTGACGACGATTACGGTATGGATCGTGCTTTCCGGAGGGAAATGGCCCGGGTTTTCCCGGATCTATCGTGGGTGGAGCTTCCCCGATCCCACCCGCTTTATCATCTCGCTTTTTCTTTTCCCGGGGGAATCCCGAAAATCCATGAACACTACAAAGGCCCACCCCGGGGGTACGCCCTGATCTATCAGGGACGTGTTATTGTCTTTTATGCCTACAACAGCAATATCTCAGATGGCTGGACGGACCGACACCGGGATCCGCCCCAGCGAAGACAACGGGCTCTGCGCATGGGAGCCAATCTGGTTCTGTATGCGTTGCTCTATTAACGCCGGGAGGTGAAGTATGAGAAAAATCTGGCCATGGGCAGGCATGGTGTTGTGGATCGCGCTGTTTGGTGCCTGCAATCTGATCAACTCATCGGTGCCCACAGAAATCACCGTCTATGGAATCCTAGGAGAAATGGGTCCGGCTACGGGCAGTTTTGCGCATTACATTCCGGGAGGCATTCCCTCCAGCTGGGATACCCTCCGGATTCAAAGCGGGGCGTTTTACATTCTCTCCAATACAGATGTTCTGGATTCGGCCGTGGTGATCGTGGATCAGGATACCCTGACCTATGATGATTCCCTGAAGCTTTACTATAACCCCGCTTCTCCCGGCGTTCCGGTCCCCGGCCCACTTCACATCCTCTTCGGGCAAACTGCCGTACGGATTATCAAAGGCGACATGGATCGGGTGTTTACCATCCCGTCCGGAGCCTCCGTGGACACGCTCCGGATCCAGCCGGACACCGTTCGTGCAGGAAGTACCTTCACCATCCACCTTCAAACTTCAGGGACACCGGATTCCGTGATGGTCCAGCTCACCAGCGGCACCATGAACTGGGACACCGTGCTCTATACCGGTACAGCCGATATCACGCCGCCTGACTCTATGATCGCTTCGCTTCAGGCCGGTCAGATCCTTCAGGTCACCGCCACCGCCATCAAAACCGAAACCGGTCTGGAACAGGTCACCCCGGTTTCTGCCCTGGTGATCAGCCGGGGACGTGCGGCGGAGGTCCCCATCATCCCATGACACCCGGTCGCTGGCATCGCGATCCCGAGGGGTTTTCCCTGATCCCCTTTCCAGGTGTCCGGATCACGGTTCGGCTCCCGGGCACCTGGCCTTCCCACGTGCACACCCTGCGCCAGGTGCACAGCGCTGTGGTGGTGGACGCGGATCAGCGGAACGGACATGCCGAAATCCCGGAAGGGGATGGATGGCTGACCCGCGAGGGCCGTCCCGTGGGGATCAAAACCGCAGACTGCTATCCCGTCATTCTGCTTTCTCCTGCCCATCCAAACGCGGCGGTGGTGCTTCACGCGGGATGGCGGGGGGTGCACCGGGGAATCCTGGAAGAAGGGGTTCGAAAGTTTCGTTCGGTCGCCGGGGTACCGACGCGATGGATCGCCGTTCTCGGACCGGGCATTGACCCGGAGATCTACGAAGTCGGAGAAGAATTTAAACAGTTCGCCGCGCCTTACCTCTCACGGGTCAACGGTTCCTGGTATCTGGATCTTCCAGGGTGGATCCGTGCAAGGCTCCAGCGGCTGGGGATCCGCCATCTCCTGGGTCCGCCAGCATACACGGGAAGTGACCCAACCCTCCCCTCTTACCGACGAACCGGTACACGTAATCAGCTTATGCTCACCTGGGTGGAACCCGATCCCTGATATGCGGCGGGAAGAATCGGCAGGCGGGGTGGTGTTCAGGCGAAGCGGAGACAGCGTGGAAGTGCTGGTGATTTCCCCCATGTATGCACGCCGCTGGCATCTCCCCAAGGGACACCGTGAACCTGGCGAAGACCCGCGGATTACCGCCCTGCGCGAAGTCTGGGAGGAAGGGGGGGTGGAAGCAGATTGCCTGGCCGAGATCGGAGAAATCGTGTATTCTTTCGTCCATCAGCAAGAGACCGTGGAGAAACACGTCCGGTTTTTTCTCATGGTTTATCGGCGGGGAAAACCGGAAGACCATGACCTTGAGGTCCGGGCCGCCCGTTTTGTTCCCTACCCGGAAGTGCTGGCGTGGTTAAGCTTTGAGAACGAACGCGCCATGGTCCGGGAAGGGTACACACGTCTTCAACACCTCCGCCCGGACTGGTTTACACGAGAGGATAGGATCCCATCCGGTCACTGAGTCCCTCGCGAAACCGCGCCGCTGCCAGTGTATTCCACATCAGCATGGCCACCGTCATGGGACCCACACCTCCGGGAACCGGTGTAAGCCAGGAGGCTTTCTCCTCAACGGAGGAACGCAGCACATCCCCGGTCAAACGACCTTCTTCCGTGCGGTGAATGCCCACATCCACCACCACCGCACCCTCTTTGACCCAGGATCCGTCCACCATTTCCCGTTTGCCCACTGCAACCACAAGCACATCCGCATCCCGCGTAATTTCCAGGGCATTCTGGGTTCGGCTGTGGACCCAGGTCACCGTGGCATGTTCATGAAGCAGCATCACCCCCATTGGACGTCCCACAATCAGGCTCCTTCCCATCACCACCACCCGCTTCCCTTCCAGCGGGATCGCATAGTGGCGGAACATCCGGAGGATCCCGAGAGGTGTGCACGGGGCGAATGCAGGAAGACCGGAAAAGAGACGCCCGAGGTTCAGCGGATGAAACCCATCCACATCCTTTTCCGGGACGATCCGCTGGATCACCTTCTGCGTAGAAAGATGATCAGGCAGCGGAAGCTGGACCAGGATGCCATCCACCTCACGGGCTTCATTCAGCCGATCCAGGGTCTCCAGCAGCAGGGATTCCGGCGTGTCCGCAGGGAAAGTGAGCACCTCGGAATCCATTCCCAGACGGGCGGCAAGCTCACGCTTTTTGCGCACATAGATCCGGGAAGCGGGATCATCCCCCACCAGTACAACACGGAGCCCGGGGGCGCGTCCCACCGCCTCACGGAAGGTTTCCACACCCTGCTGCACCTCCCGGTGAACCTCCTTCGCCACCGCCCTTCCGTCAAGAAGTCTGGCCACCACCTGCCTCCTGTAGCTGTCGTTTGAGTTCCTGAAGGGCACGAAGGGGATCCGCCACGTGGGTGAGTGGTCGTCCCACCACCAGATACTCAAAGCCAGCGGATGCCGCTTCGGCAGGCGTGAGGATACGGCGCTGATCATCAGGCTTCTGTGTATTCCAGCGTATCCCCGGAACCACCAGAATTCGATGAGGCAGTTTTTCTTTAATTTCCACCGCCACATCACCTGAAGCCACCACCCCGTCCAGACGGAGTCGATCGGCGAGATAGGCCAGATGAAGGCTCCATTCATGCGGGGGAATGGGATCCGGAAGGATGGAAGAAAGCGCACGGGCATCCATGCTGGACAGCAGGGTCACGCCCACGAAAAGAGGACGATGATCACTGCGTTGCCATCCCTGCAGCGCCTCCTCAATGGCCACATGTCCGGCAAGCAAATGCAGGGTCATCATATCCACCGGCATATCCTGCAGGGCTTCCACCGTAAGCCTCATGACCGAAGGAATTTCATGCAGCTTGGCATCCAGAAAAAGACGCCGTGCACCTTCTTTGCGCAGGTCTTCAAGAATCTGTGGTCCATACCGAACAAACAGCGGGAGCCCCACCTTGAACCAGCGAAGCTCACCGGCAAACAGGGACACCCAGCGCAGCGCGGTATCCCGATCCGCAGTATTGAGGGCAAGGATCACCTCAGGAGACGTAGAGGGCATCCAGTTCCTCCTTTTCCACCCAGTGGTCATAATGGAAGGTTTCCACAAATGCCTGGATCACATGGGGAACAACTTCACCCAGAGGGATGGAACGCCCGACCAGCCGGGCAATCGAGGTCACCCCACGGTCTGAAATCCCACAGGGGATGATCCAGGAAAAATGGGAAAGATCGGGATCCACATTCAATGCAAAACCGTGAAACGTGACCCACCGTCGCACCGCAACC
>JALUJC010000193.1:0-3463 GCA_027053375.1 Caldifarciminota bacterium | reverse complement strand
GCAACCCACACCGCCATCACCTTGTCCCTGCCTACCCACACGCCTCGATGCCGTGGATCCCGTTCCGCACGTATTCCGTAACGCTCCAGAACAAGCATGCCCATCCGTTCCAGACCCTCCACAAAAGGACGAATCCCCGCCAGACCGCTTCGGAGGTGAACAATGGGATATCCCACCAGCTGTCCGGGGCCGTGGTAGGTCACATCCCCACCCCGTTCCACTTCATAGAGTTCCACCCCCATCTTCTTCAGGACCTGCTCCGGAAACAGCACATGTTCCCGACGTGCCCCTTTGCCCAGGGTAATGACCGGAGGATGCTCCAGCAACAGGAGGGTATCCGGAATCCGCTCTTCCACACGTGCCCGATGGAGTGTTTTTTGCAGATTCCAGGCTTCTGCATAGACCCTGCGGCCCAGCCAGACGATCTGAAGTTCACGCCCAGAGGTCAAGATCCACACCCCTCCGTACACGCCAGCGATCAAACCAGCGGGCCAGAACCATTCCTGCCACAAATCCGCCGATGTGGGCAAAGAAGGCAACCCCACCCCCGGCGGCAAAAGGAAGGGACAGGACCCCCTGGAAGAACTGCAGCACAAACCAGAATCCAAGCAGAACAAAAGCCGGCACCACCATCAGGCGATAGAAATAAAAGAGTGGCACAAGGGACACCACCCCCGCGGTGGGGAAGTACACGAAATACGCACCAAGCACTCCGGAAATGGCACCACTGGCTCCGATCATGGGAACCGTGGATGCGGGATGCACCAGGATCTGAACCCAGGTGGCAACCAGACCCGAGAGAAGATAAAACAGAAGGAAGCGCCCATGGCCCATTCGATCCTCCACGTTATCCCCGAAAATCCAGAGGTACAGCATGTTCCCCAGAAGGTGCCCCCAGCCTCCATGCAGAAACATGCTGGTGAACAGGGTGGTACCATAGGGCGGAGAAGGTGGAGGAAGATCCACCCCATGGGTGTATTCAAGAGGGATCACCCCCAGCGTGCGGATTAGCACCTGCACATGGGGGCCCAGAGAAAGTTCATAGAAAAAAACCAGAACATTCAGCAGGATCAACACATTCCTGACCACCGGCGTTCGGGTGGACGGAATGGTATCATAGAGGGGCAGCATGTCAGGCAACCAGCGACTCGAACAACTGGACGAGCCGCTTCAACTGGGACGGTTGGATCCGTCTTGCACGTCCGCGCACCGCACGGGGGTACAGTTTCCGCCCCACCACGCGGACCCTTCGCACCGGATGCCGGACCCGTACGTACGCGTGGGGGAAGTAGAGCACAGGATACACAGGGATATCGTTCCCGGTAGCCACCTGAATCCGGCTACGGATCCAGGCAAAACGCTCCTCAAGCTGCTCCAGAGGGTCCGGTGTCACCGGTTTTCCATTCAGAAGGAGGCTACCCTTACGAACGGAGATTTTCCCTCGATCGGGTCGTTCCAGCACCACATACACGCCGGAAGAATCCAGAATCAGACGAGAAATGTCCCCGGCCGGGGTTTTTAAATGTTCAAACTCGTGGCGTTTTTGAGCTCTCGCCTTTTCTTTCCGCCCGCGGAAACGGAAACCCCAGATCACACCCAGCACCACACCCACTGCTGCCATCAGCATCCATCCGACGCCGTACAGAACACCCAGGATCACACCCAGGACCACCATCGCAACCGCACCCATACCCATCCATCGCTGATCCTTGATCCACGGTCTGCTCATCGTTCACTCCTTCCGCAAAAAGACGTTCAGAAAGTGTTTTAAGGCTACGGGATGGGGGGGATACGGTCAACCGAACAGGAAAGAAAGGTCTTTTCAAAACAGCATCGCAACGGACGATGCTGGACGGAACGGAACCCGTTTTCCGACCGGTACCGTTCCCTTGACAAACGGATGGGTGGGCTCAATACTAAAAGCGTGATGAAAGCCCGTGTCTGGTTAGGGTTGGGGTTGTTGCTGGCACCCACCATGATCCGTGCGGTGGAGGTGGTGCGATTTGAGGTCGTCGCGATCCGAAGGCTCACCCAGCCTCCGCTGATTACCCAGCGAATCAAACTCTACAGCGATGTTCCCGAAGATACGTTCCGCACCCTTTTTGAAATCACTTCTCCCCAATCTCTGACCCTCTCCTTCTTCACCCCTCTCAACTCTGCCACCACGAAATGGGTTCGGGAAGAACACCGGATTGCGCTTCGCATGATCATCCCCCGGGGGACCACCCTTGTGGTGGCGCAGTATAATGGAACCAGCCGCAGGAACCTCCCCCTGAATCTGAAGGTGAACCTGCCCATCCGCCTTCTGGATGTGTTTACCGATACCACACTCGCCCTTCGTGGCTACCGATCGATGGGGGAAGTGGTTCAGGATGGCGACCGCTACCTGCATTACCGGGTTCCTGTAGCCCGCGGACAAACCCTTGAACTCCGGTTTGGTCCGCCGCTACCCACCCTCTGGATTCTTCTGGGGGCAGGAGGTCTGCTGGCAATCCTGGGCATCGGGGTGGGTTTGTGGTTTCGAAGAAGACGAACCTCTCTGGAAACCCCGCCGGAACCTGAAGAAGAAACGGATGTTGTTCCCCCTGAGGTGGAGGAGGAAGTCCCCGAAACCATTGTACCCGAACACACAGAGACCCGTGAACCCCTGGCGTCAGGTCCCTCACCGAGCACCGATCCTTTCGCCGCACTTGGGGTCATTGAATCCTCCGAACCGGTGGAACCCCCTGCTGATGAAGCGGCGCCTCCCGGAGAAGATACATATCCCACGCCCGCGGAAGAACCCGAAACGCCCACCGTGGAACCTCCTTCACCCGCACCGGCCGAACTCCCGGAGCAGGGAGCCCTTCCTCCCCAAATAACCCCACAGACCGTGGAGGAATCAGACGCGGAGGACGAAGAAGACAGCTTTTCTATAGAAGCTTCTATTCTTGGTGAGGAAGAAGAACCTCCTTCTTTTGAAGACACCCTTCAGGAGGCGCTCAAAACTGAAGAAACCCCAACAGATGAAACCCTTTTACTGCCCGAGGCAGAAGGTGAGGAGGAGGATGCCCGGGCATCTCTTGAAGAAGCGCTCATCCCTGAGGAGCACCGGCTCCCCGTGGACGATCCTTTCCAGACTCTGATGGAACCATCTCCTCAAGAAACCCGTCAAGAAGCCGGCGAAACAGAAACACCAGAAATCCATCGCCCGATGGGAACGGATTCCTCTCCGGAATCCCTGATTCCCGAAACAGGCGAAGAAACGCCTCCCGTGCCTTCTCTGGAAACACCTGCGGAGATAGAATCCGAACCCCATCCGGAGCTTCCTGAGCGGGAAGAAACCCCAGAGCCCAGGACGAATACGCAATCCCCGAAAACGGATTCGGAACCTGCTGAACGACCGGAGCCCACACCCCCCGTCTCCGTGAAAGAACCCGCCGAATCCCCCACACTGCCAGAACTGGAAGAGGCCCCCGAACCT
>JALUJC010000192.1 GCA_027053375.1 Caldifarciminota bacterium | reverse complement strand
GTTCTGCCACCCACCCGGAGACCAGATTTCCCAGGGGGCTGGATCCTGCAAGAATTAACGTGAAAAGACTGATCACGCGTCCTCGCAGTGCATCAGGCGTCTGGATCTGAATCAGGGTATTTGCGGCGTTCAGGGCAAACACCATGGAAAATCCCACCAGGGCAAGGAACAGCGCGGTCCACACTGCGGGCAGGGTTGTCCAGAGGGCCACCTGTCCAAGGGTAAACCCCAGTCCTCCCCAGAACAGAAATCGCACACGGGGTCCCTGGCGGGCGAGATAGGCCACCACCAGCGCCCCCACCAGCGCGCCTCCGCCCAGGGATGAAAGCAACAGACCGAACCCTCCCGGCCCCAGACCCAGCTCCTTCCGGGCATAGACCGGGACGAGAACCTGGAAATTAAAGGAAAAGATCCCGATCACCAGAAGAAGTGCCAGAATGGAACGAATGAAAGGAGATCGCCACGCATACCGCACGCCTTCCTGGATGGGTTTCAGCACACCTTCACGACGGTCAGGACGATGAGGCGCCGTGGCACCTGCCTGGAGGGTCAAAAAGAGCATCGCGGACAGCAGATATCCAAGTGCATTGAGAAGAAACACCATCCCGATGGGAAGGCGGGTCATCAGGGCACCCGCCAGTGCAGGTCCGCCCAGCCGGGCCAGGTTGAAGATGGAAGAGTGCAGTGCCAGGGCGTTCATCAGTACTTTCGGTCCCACCATCTCAATGACAAAAGCCTGCCTTGTGGGCCAGTCCAGCGTGCTGACCGACCCCATGGCCAGGGCCAGTGCCGCAATCATCCAGGGTCTCAGATGGCCACTCAGGGTGAGCCAGCCATACAGGGTTGCCAGCATAAAGAGCATCAGGCGGGTCCCGATCAGCAGGTTTCGCTTGGGAAAACGATCCGCCAGCAGACCGGCAAACAGGGAGAACACCAGGGTAGGGCCAAAACGCAGAGCGCCCACAAGGCCAAGAAAAGCGGGGGAATGGGTCATTTCCAGCACCAGCCAGGACTCCGCGGTGATGTGCATCCAGTTCCCTGTGAGGGAAAGGACCTGGGCAACCAGAAAACGCCGGTAATCCCTGGATGCGAGCGAGGGGAACCACCCCTGGAACAAGGATATCACACGTCTGAAGATCATTTCCCCGCTGAAAAGAACATCCTCAGGGCCACCAGCATCAGAAACAGGGCAAACAGCCGTGTGAGTGCCCGGTTGCTCAGGTCATTGGCCCAAAGGGCGCCAACATAGGCTCCCAGAAACAGACCCAGCGCAATCAGAAAGGCCCCGGCGAGATGAACGCGTCCATGCCGATAATACTCCAGAAACCCCAGCAGCCCCACCGGGAGCAACAGTGCACCGAGTGAAGTCCCCTGGGCCATATGCTGATCCATTCCGAAAAAATAAACCAGGGCAGGAATGATGACCAGCCCTCCCCCAATCCCGAACAACCCGCTCAGGATCCCCGCAACCAGTCCAACCGCCAGAAAGCCCATCCAGCTCATGTTTGATACTCCTCTTTTTTGAAGCGCCGGGGGGCCTGGGCCCCCCGGCGCATACCCGTTCCTTACGCTCTGGCGTGACGATCAGTCGCCGCCCCCCAGAATCACCAGTTCCACCCGGCGGTTCTGCTGCCGCCCCCAGGGGGTATCGTTGGGGGCAATAGGACGGGTGGGCCCATAACCACGGGCAATCAGCCGTTCCGGTGGGAGCTGATGCATGGAGACAAAGTACTCCCGCACCGCTTCCGCGCGGGCCTGAGACAGGCGCATGTTGAGATCAAATCCACCGGTGTTGTCCGTGTGTCCCTGAATCTCAATCTTCACTGAGGGGTTCTCATCCAGGATTTTCTTGATCAGTTTGGCTGCCTGGTCCAGCACAGGATAGGACTCAGGGCGGATGGTGGCTTTGCCCAGGTCAAAGTAGATCTTGGGCAACCGGATGGTCAGTTTCTTCTTCACCAGGGCAATCTCACTCTCCAGGGTCTTCTCGCTTTCCACGGTATACTTCCGGGTCTGCGGGATGTATCCCTTCGCCTCCGCCTTTACGGTGTACTCACCGGGTTCCAGGGTGAATTCTGCCGTATTCCCCTTCACAGGCTCTTTTCCTTCCAGCTGGAGGGTGGGATGGAGAGAATCGGGGATGGGATTGCCGGACTCCACATCCACCAGTTTGAGCACCAGGGTTCCCGTTTTCGGTTTCTCCACCGGTTTCTGTTTAACTTCCAGATACACCGGAATGGTGAGGGTTTCTTTGGATCGAACGATCACCGGACGGGCCACGCTGCGATATTCCGGATGGGTCACCCGGAGGGTGTACCGCCCGGGATCCACATCCTCAAACATATAATTTCCAAAAGCATCCGTGGTGGTCTGATAAGCCACACTGTCCGCTTTCAGGAGGAGCGCTTCCGCGTTGACCACCGCCGCTTTGGTCAGCAGATCCTGAACCGTTCCCGCCACCGTTCCCCCGGGGATCTTTGCCGGGGCTTTTTCTTTCGGCGGGGCAAGCCGCACATTCAGCCCCACATCCAGTGTTATATCCGGAGTGAAAGCGGGGATGGCGCTGAATTGCGGAACGCTGTCTCTCTTAAACAACGGGATGTTCACCCCCAGATCCAGCTGGGCACCCCGTTCCGCCCCCAGACGCAGTCCGAGCGTGGCAAAGATCGGGCCATCTCCATACCGGTTCTGGCTGCTACCGGTGAACTGCCAGCTCCACACTTCCAGGAGAGGGGTCACGTAGCGGGATTGAAAATCCATCCCCGCACCCAGGAACAGCAGGAAGGGCAGCGTGTCGGAAGCGATGTACTTCTGCCCCCCTGCATTGAGGTGGAACCCGAACCCCCCGGGATCACGGAAGGAAAAGAGCGCCAGGCCCCCAATCCCCACCGATTGATGGGTGAACACACGGAACAAACCCCCGGGCACCCTGATGGTGGAACCGGTGGTATCCCGGGTCCCCTGAACTTTCGTGCCCGTGGGAATCACCACATAGGGATTCAGGCCGAAAAACCAGGTTTCCTTTCCAAAGGAGGTCTTGATGTCGACCCGCGTATCCCCGAATCCATAGCTTGTGAAGGT
>JALUJC010000191.1 GCA_027053375.1 Caldifarciminota bacterium | reverse complement strand
GGGGAAGGCGTTTTCTGTGCGCAATTTTTCTGGACGGCGGGGGCGGTTTTCAACGGTGGGGACAACGGTACAATCCTGGTCCAGCGCAAAATTTGCACTTTACCACACCGGAGGGGTGGTGATGAATGGGTCAAGCATACGCGGAAATCTACGCTACAGAGTGAATGTACCGTATCCCTGACTGGAAGAAAACCCTGCAAAAAATGTACTTCCCGTGAATTTCCCCTCCCCCGGACGGGAGGGGAGGAAGGGGAGGGGATCTGTACGGTTCAAAGAAATCCAGTTTTTCTGAGCGGTGAGGTACGTGAAAGGCTTCAGGGTCCAAGCACTTCTGTCCAATCTCCGCCGACCCGGATCGTTTTGCGGAGGGCAGACCAACCGATTCAGGGAAATGCAGATCCGTCAGGATCTGCAGTGTATGAAATGCAGTGAATGCCAGGGTTTTCCGTCCCCGTACGCGGACCCGGTTCGTATCGGCGGGTACAGGCATACAGTACAGTATAATACGGGATGATCCGGGGATGGGGCAAAGATCCTCCTGCGAAATCCAGATCATTCTCACAGCGCCCCGCAGAACAGGCAGGAACGTCCAGGCATTCCTGTACCTATCTCCGCGTCCCGGTACATAGAGCGAGGATGTCTGCAACGGTCCAGCAAAACATGGGATTCGTTCTGTATATCCTGCCGGAACCCCCGTAACATCCTGGATTTATTCTCCCCCGACCCCTGATCCAGTCCTGCCCCGTTGCAACCATGCACACACCGCAGCGAAAAACGTGATGTTCAGATGCCGGGGTGCCAAACCCACGGGGAAAAGAGCCGGTCGGGGAGGGGGGCTCCCCGACCGGAACAGGAGGGCAGGAGGGGACATACCGTTACGGACGCGCCAGGAGGTCGGACGATTCAGCGGTCTGGCGTGCCAGATGTCTGGCCATCCTCATCAGCATGCGTGCTCGGGCCACCCACCCTGCACGGAGGTCCGCACGGGCCATTTCCAGCAGAATTTCGGCCGCATTCTCCGGCGTCCTTCTGGAGGGCATCCCCGCCTGGGCCTGCACCCCCTCCTCTTGAGGACGCACCGGATGCCGCCGTTCTTGATTCAGTCCAGGAAAGGCAGAAATTTCAATATACCGTTTCTTTTGCATGCGTTGAAGTTGTTCGGGGGGCACCACCTCCCAGCCCATCACCACAGGGTTGAAGGGGTCCATCAGCGCCTGAAGCTGAGGAGGCAGGGTGGATGTGCGCGTCACAGGAAGAACACGTTCCAGCTGAATCAGGACGTGATCCACCGTCACGGCTTCCGGCGTGTAATCCAGGTAACGGGCGCGCACCGTCACCCGGGTATCCGGCGAACCTCCGGGATGCCAGCGGATCCACAGGGTTCGTTCCTGAGAAGGCTCCCTCGCTTCAAAGGTGATCCATGCCGGTCCGAGACGAAGGTGGAGCGCTGCGAATCCCCCTACCGGGCGAAGCGCCACCGGACGTTGCTGCAGTTCCAGTGCATATTCCCCCCTTCCTGCCCCCAGGGAGAATGCCCAGCGTGAATCGGGCTGGACCCGTATCCCCGCATACAGAGGAATTTTCCAGGTCCAGGGTCCCTGCACGGCGCGGGTTCCTTCTCCCACAAAGTCCGCCAGCCATGTACGGTCCAGTCCCACAAAAGGTCGCAGACCTCCTTCCGGACGCATGAGCCGCAGGGAAATCCATGCGCCCTTTTCTGGGTCGTACCCCAGCACGCCCCTGCCCCAGGGATGCTGGATCCCTCCGAACACCCCCAGTTTTCCTGGCCGGACGTCTGGCAGAACGGGCGATACCTCCGGGTAAACAGGTGCATGGGTTTCCAGTCCAAGAACGGGTTGCCACCCTGCGGTGGATGGTCCCGTGGTGATCATCGTCATCAAGAGTACGATGGCTTTCATGGTTGCCCCTCCTGTAAGGTGGTGGTTCACCCGGTAGTATGCAACCCGGTTGCCAGGGAAAACAGAGCCAGGAGGGGCTCAAATGCACCAGAATGGTGCAGTGGGGGCTGGGGATGCACCAGGATAGGGCGAGCGGGCGCTGCAGCGCCCGCTCGCCTGTTTTTTCAGGAAATGCGTGCGTCCGTGGGGGTCTTCAGGTAGCCCCGGGACGCCAGAAAATCCAGAATTTTGCGGGCACTCTCTTCGGGGGTTTCCTGATCTGTGCGACATTCCACCTCCGGGTGATCCGGGGGCTCGTAGGGATCATCAATGCCCGTAAAATTCTTAATTTCCCCCGCCCGTGCACGCCGGTAAAGCCCTTTCACGTCCCGCTCCTCGCACACTTCCAGAGGCGCGTTTACATACACCTCCACGAAGTCCCCGATCCGTTCACGGACTTCCTGTCGGACGGCGCGGTAGGGTGAAATGGCTGCCACGATCACCTTCACCCCGTTCCGGGTCAGAAGATGCGCCACAAAACCAATCCTGCGGATGTTCTCGTCCCGGTCTTCCTTGGAGAAGCCCAGTCCCCTGGAAAGGTTGGTCCGGATAATGTCGCCATCCAGTACCTCCACCTTTTCTCCCCGATCGCGGAGTTCCTTCTCCAGTATCCGCGCGATGGTGCTTTTCCCGGCACCGGAGAGACCGGTCAACCAGATGGTCACACCGCGTTCAGCCATGGCCTTCTTCCCTCCTCATGTGTTTTGTTGATAGGCTTCCAGCAGAATTTTCGCCACCTCCGGACGGGTGAATTCCGGAGGAGGCAGCTGCCCTTCGCGCAGCATGGCGCGGACCCGGGTCCCGGAGAGAAACACGTGGTGTTCCGGGTCATGGGGGCAGGTTTTCCGCGTGGCCATCTGGCCACATTTCTTGCAGTAAAAGGCATGCTCAAACTTCAGGGGTTGAATGCCCAGCTCCCCATCCTCAAACGTATCAAAAATCTTCTGTGCGTCGTAAGTTCCGTAATAGTTGCCCACGCCCGCATGGTCCCGACCCACTATGTAGTGGGTGCACCCGTAGTTTTTCCGCGCGATGGCGTGTAGCACGGCTTCCCGGGGACCAGCATACCGCATGGCTGCGGGAAACACCCCGAGAAACACACGATCTTCCGGATAGTATTCCTGGAGAA
>JALUJC010000190.1 GCA_027053375.1 Caldifarciminota bacterium | reverse complement strand
TTCCCTCCAGAAACTCAAAGAAGCCAACGAGATATTGCGTAAACAGGCACGGGCATTCCGGATGCTCCTGGAACGCCTGGCAACCTGGAGGAATATGGAAAAAGCGGCCTCCATGCTGGACTCCCTCGCCCGTGAACAACTTGCCCTGGAAGCCCGAACCCTCCGGACGCCCCTGCCCAGCGACTCCCTGCAACAAACGCAGGCGCATCTCCGACAGGCGCTGGAGGAGGTGAAGAAAACCCTTTCCGACACCACCCTTCAGCAAGAACTTCAAAAAGCAGAGCAGGCCATGCGTAAAAGCGAAAACGCCCTGCGACAGGCGAAACGTTCAGCCGCCGTAAAGAGCCAGCACCAGGCTTACAAAGCCATGAAACAGGCCGCCCGATCCCTCAAACAAAAAATGCAGCAATCCCAGATGCAGGCTGCCCGTATGGATATGGAAGCCCTGGCCCGGCTCCGGCGGCAGGTCCTGGGATTGCTCACGCTGGCCACGCCCCGGGACGCTCCGGCACTCTCGGAGGGGTTGCGTCGGGCGGTGGATCAGGCACTCCGTGACAACGGTATGTTGCTTTTGCTGATCCTCTCTCCCTACATCCGCATTCAGAAAGCCCGGCAGGTCCTGGATCAGGGCGTCTATCCAGATCGGGTACGTGCCCAGCTCACCCTGGCCACCCTGGAACTCTTCCAGACAGAACAGGAAATGCAGCAACAGGCCGGTCAGCAGGGCGGAGGGATGCAGCAAAACCTTGAGCAGATGCTTCGTCAGATGTTGCAACGGCTGCGACAGGGAACGGCCGCCATGGAGGGAATGGCACCCCTCCCTCTCCCCGTACCGGGCGCAGCACAGAACCTTGCACAGGCACTCTCTCAGGAACTCCAGGAGGCGCTGCGGCAGCTTCAGGAACTGGAGAAGGAACTGGGACGCTCTTCAGGTGCCAGAGAAGCACTGAAGGGACTGGAACAGCAACTGGAACGAAATCTCAAGAAACTCACCGAGGGGAATTTGACCCGCGAGGATGTACAGCGGCAGAAGCGAACCCTGCAGAAGTTTCTTCGTGCGCTCCGTGCGATGAAACAGCGGGGGCTTGACCTGAAACGGGTGGCCCAACCCCCCGAACCCTACACCCCCACATTCCCACCAGAACGAACCCTGGATCCTTTCTGGCAGGCATTCCAGCAGGCCCTGAAGCAGCTGAACCAGGACGAACCGGTACCCTCCTGGTACCAGACCTATCTGGAGGCGCTCCTCCAATGGAATCTCGCACCTTCCGATACACCCTGACACGACACGCCCTTCACAGGCTGGCGCATAACCTGGTACAGCACTGCCCACCCCCGCTGTGGATCGCGATGGAAGGTCCTCTGGGCGCGGGAAAGACCGAGTTTGTCCGTGCCTTCTGTGATCCCCTGGGCATTCAGGAAGTCCGAAGCCCCACCTTCGTGCTGGTACACACCTATACCGGGCTTCGGGAGCATCACCCTGTCCGGGTGCATCACGTGGATCTCTATCGTCTGGACCACCCGGAAGAATTGTGGATGCACGGTCTGGAAGAAATGCTGCAGGACCGGGAAACCTATCTCCTCGTGGAATGGGCAGACCGATGGCCGGAATTTCTCAAGATGGCCCACCTCCGTGTCACCCTGGAGCATACCCGGAACCCCGAAGTCCGCAGGGTGGAGTTTCGGCTCGTTCCGCATGCTCCCCCCTGCCTTCTCAGGGTCTTTCACCCCTCCTCCCAGCCCAGCAGTTCCAGGTAAACAGGCTGTAACGCCGATGTCCCCAGGGGAAACCGAAAGGCCCCCATTCCTCCCACTGGACCCGGCAACCAGGGGAAACGGGGACCTTCAGCAGGATAGACCCGAACCCGGTAGCGCTTCAGATGTGCGCGTTTCGCCGCCACCTCCACCGCCGTCATCACCCCACCCCGTTGATCCACCAGTCCCAGGCGTAGCGCGCGCGCTCCACTCCACACACGGCCACGGGCAAGAGCTTCCACCTCCTGGCGATCCATCCCGCGTCCATGGGCCACGCGCACCAGAAACGTTTCGTACCCCTTCTTGAGGATTCGATGCATGGCTTCCCGTTCGTTCGGGGTCAGCGGGCGCCAGTCAGAAAACACGTCGGCATGTTCTCCGAGCTGGACCTGGTCCTTGCGGATTCCCAGTTTTTCATAGAGTCCGCGCATAACCAGCCGCAGATTCAAAATCCCGATGGATCCGGTGATGGTCAGCGCATCGGCCAGCACCGGCTTCCCGCCCATGGCAATGTAGTACCCCCCTGAAGCGGCCACACCGGCCATGCTGATCACCACCGGTTTGACCCTGGACGTACGGGCAATCTCCCGCCAGATCTCTTCCGAGGCAAAGGCGTCACCACCGGGAGAATGGATGCGAACCACCACCGCACGAACCCTGTGATCCTTCCGTAACCTCCGGAACAGTCGCTGATAGGTCCAGGATCCGGCCACTCGATCTCCCAGAAGCGGCAACCGCCACGGAGAGGGAGGTGCGGAGGGGCCCTGCGCAATGACCCCATCCACCACCACCACCGCCACCACGGGGCGCACATCCCGCCAGGCTTCCCGATGGATCGGTGCAGGTCGGGGACGCAGGTTCACCGAACGCCCTTTTTCTCTCCGAAACAGAGAATCCACCTCATCATCGTATCGCAGCTCATCCACCAGCCCGACGGCCAGGGCTTCGTCTGCGGTAAAATAGACGTGCCCGAGGAGCAGAGAAGCCACACTGTCGGGGGGTAAACCCAGCCGCTGTGCGATGGGGGGAAGAAGCACATCCCAGAAATCCTGGAGCAGGACAGCCCGCTGCAGACTGTCCTCGCGGGACATTCCTGTCCGTGTCAGCGGTTCCACCGCCGACTTGTATTCTGAGAAACGATCCGCCTCCACCTGGATCCCCAGTTTATCCAGCAACCCTTTGAGATAGATCCCTTCAGAAAGCAGACCCGGCACCACCACATTGCCTTCAGGTGTCAGGAAAACACGGTCCGCCACACTCGCCAGATACAGCCCCTTGAGCGGATAGGTGCCTGCGGAGATCCAGATCCTGGTCCCACGCTTATGGAGTGTGT
>JALUJC010000189.1:6045-9712 GCA_027053375.1 Caldifarciminota bacterium | reverse complement strand
ATTTTCCATAATCCGCCTCTTTCCCAGCCAAGGTGTTCCCACAGGAGAGGATAGAGATAGAAGAACATGTTCAGCAATACAGCCAGAACAAAGGCAGCCCAGAGAATGGGAAGAATGGGACGCATGGACCAGTTCACCTTCTGTGTGGGTTTGCGCTGTCTGGACCTGGAAGGCTCGGGCAGCACCCGCCAGACCAGGAGGAAAGCCACGGCTCCAAGCCCAGCCAGAACAAAGAACAGACCGGAAAGATGGAGCCACCCTGCAAGAAGGGGACCCAGGATGGCGCCAAGCACAAAAGAGCTCCCGATGGCGATTCCTGCCACCATGAAGGCGCGCGCCCGAACGTGGTCCCGGGTCAGATCTCCGAGGGTGGCCATACTGACGGAAGAGATGGCCCCCCCTCCCTGAAGTGCACGTCCAAGGATGAGGCCGGTGATTGTTCGGGCAAATCCTGCCACCATGCTGCCCGCAATAAAGAGTGAAAGGCCAAGGAGAAGCAGGGGTTTACGACCCCACCGGTCACTTGCCCATCCAAAAGGAATCTGGAAGATGCTCTGCACCAGGGCATAGATCCCGAATGCAAGCCCAACGAGACCGTGGGATGCTCCAGGATAGCGAAGCGCATAGACGCTGAAAATAGGGAGTACCATGAAAATTCCCAGCATCCGCAGGCTGAGAATGCTGGCCAGCAATGCAACCGCACGAACTTCTTCCCGGGTCATCCGACAATTAAAAACACGCGCCCGGAGGGACTTGAACCCCCAGCCTTCGGCTCCGGAGGCCGACGCTCTATCCTGTTGAGCTACGGGCGCGTGGAACCGTACCGGCCAACATTATAAAGGACGCTTCAGCGGCCCTTCAAGCGGTTGAAAGTCTTGTAGGGCGTCTCTATAATTCCCGCAAGTCTGCAACAGGAGCGTCCCAGACCATGATCGAGTCCATGCAGAAAGTGGAAATTGTGGGTAAACGTCGCTTTCTTGACGACGCGCTGCGTGTGCTGCAGCACTTTGGAAAGCTCCACCTTGTGGAAATTCACCAGGAGGGCCTGGAACCGGTCCGATTGACGGCTAAAGAACAGGATTTCCTTACACGAATGCGCCTGGTGGACCGGATGCTGACCGAACTTTCAAAGGATTTTGATCTTCCCGCTTCTACCGGTTCTCTGGAAGGGGAGCCTGAGGCGTGGATGTCCGAACTGGAAGCGGTGACCCGTGAGCTTGAGGTACGTTTGCAGCGTATTCAGAAGATTGAGAACGAGATGCAGACGCTGGAAGATTATGCGCGCGCGATTCGTTCTCTGGTTCAGGTTCTGGAGCAACACGGGGAAGCACGGGCTCTCCCCTTTACGCTTGCAAAAAATGAGCGTCGTGTGATCGCGGCGCTGACCCGTGAGATTGAGGCGCGCTGGAATATTGAGCCTGTGGTTCATGCAGCGGATTTGAGGGGGGAACGGCTTCTGGTTGTTTTTGCGGTACCGGAAGATGTGGCCGACGAGGTTTCGGCATATCTGCGAGAGGAGGGGCTGGCGGAACTGCGTCTTCCTCTGGATGTTCCTGCGGACTCCCTTCTGGATGCGGGACGCGCGCTGGAGGCTCGCCTCACCGCTTTGCCTGAAGAGCGCGCAAAAATCAAAGAAGAGGTGCATTCGCTGATTCAGCAACACCGGGATCTCCTGGCGAAAGGCTGGCAGAGCGTAAAGGACTTTGTTGTGTACTATGAGTCAAAGGAGCGCTATCCTCGTCTGACGCGCCTTACCTTTGTGCTTCATGGGTGGATTCCCGGGAAAGCCTTCGGATCGCTGGCTACACTTCTGAAGACACATTTTGAGCGGGGGGTGGTGGTGCGTGAACGGGATCCCCAGCCTCCAGAATATCACAGGGTGCCGGTGATCCTGAAGGGTCCCTCTCTGGCACAACCTTTCCGAACCTTCCTGAAATTGTACTCTCTCCCTGTCTACGGAACCATTGATCCCTCCGGCTTTCTGTTCGTCTTCCTTCCGGTGTTTTTCGGGTTTATGCTTGGAGATGCCGGGTATGGTTTGCTGGGGGCGCTCCTGTTTTCTTTCCTTTACTTTAAAACGAAGAATCAGACGCTGAAAGATATCTCGGTGCTGTATCTCTGGGCCATGTTCTGGTCCATCCTGTTCGGTGTGCTTTTCGGGGAGGTGTTTGGGGACCTTGGGGAGAAATTCGGGATGCACCCCATTCTGATGCACCGTGTGAAGGAAGTGGGGCCCCTGCTTGTGATTGCCATTGCCTTTGGGACGGTACAGGTCCTGCTGGGAATTCTTCTGGGCGTTATCAATCAGTTGCGACTTGGACACCGGCACCATGCGTATGCCGAGATGTTCCGCATGGTGGGGCTGGTGGGGCTGGTACTGATGGCGGTGATCCCTATCTCTTCCGTGATTGTGGGGAAAGAGGTCCCATTCTGGCCGCTTTTCTGGCCCGGTGTGGCCTTGCTTGTGATCGCCTCTGTGGGTGTTGCCCGACTGCACGGGTTTGTGGCACCTCTGGAAATCCTATCCGCCATGGGGAACATCTTTTCCTATGCGCGGTTGATGGCTGTGGGACTCGCATCGGCGATTCTGGGTGAGGTGGCCAATCTTCTTTCCGGGATGGTGAAGTTTGCACTGTTTGTCCTGATCGTGGGTGTGCTTTTCCACACCATGAACACGGTCCTGGGACTGTTTGATCCAACCATTCAGGGATTCCGACTTCAACTCGTTGAGTTTTTCTCGAAATTCTACCTTGGCAACGGAGTACCTTATACGCCATTCAAAAAAGGAGGATCGTATGTGGACTAAGCGCCTTGGCTGGATCGCCGCGGGTGCGGTTGCGCTGCTGACGCTCGCCGGTGTGGCTGGTGCGGAGGAAGCGGCTCAGGCGGCGCAGGCTGCTGCTACCGGTTGGGGGAAAGCCATCGGTGCCGCGATTGCCATCGGACTCCCCGCCATTGGAACCGGTTATGCCCAGGCCCGAATCGGTGCGGCAGGTGCCGGTGCCCTTGCGGAACGGCCGGAGGTGGCAGGATCTGTCACCATTCTGGTGGCCATTCCTGAAACGGCGGTGGTGCTGGGACTCGTGATCGCAGCGCTGATCATCTTTGTCGCCTGACGACCCGAAAAACCTCATCATGGACGCACAGCTTGCCACCCTCCTTCAGGAGATCGAGAAGGAGGAGATTGGGAAAATTCTTTCGGAGGCACGCCGCGAGGCAGAGGCCCGTTTGCAACGGGCCTCTGCCGACGCGGAAGCCGTTCTTCAGGCGGCACTGGAGCGTGCAAAAGCCCGCGCACAGGTGGAACGCTCCCGGGTGTTTGCGGAACTCTATCGGGATTATCAGGATCGTTTGCTGCGGATTGAGCATGCCATTGTGGGTGAGATTATCCGGCGGGCGGAAGAGAAGGTGAAAGAGACTTACGGGAAACGTCGGGATACCATCCTTCCAAACCTGATTGAGGAAGTGCTTCAGTACAGGCGCGGCAACGAACCCGTACACCTTGCGGTTCATCCAGATGATGAAAAAATTGCCCGCAAAGCGGTGAAGGATCCAGCCATCAAGATTGAAACGGATGCGTCCGTAGAAGGTGGCGTCAGGGTTTTCTTCCCTGAACGATCTTTCCTGGTGTCCAATACCCTGAAAGACCGGCTGGATCCTTCACCGC
>JALUJC010000189.1:0-6035 GCA_027053375.1 Caldifarciminota bacterium | reverse complement strand
AGGCGGGGGTGATTGGCCTGGGGTATGTGGGTCTCCCCCTCTCGCGTCTTTTCTGGGAGGCAGGGTTCTCCGTGGTGGGCGTGGATGTGGATCCCCGAAAGATCCGCATGCTCCGGGATGGCCAGTCTTATGTGGAAGATGTTCCGTCTTCGGCAATCCAGGAGATGCGCACCTCTTCCCGGTTTGTTCCCACCACCGATTATGCGGCACTTCATCCCTGTGATGTGGTGGTGATCGCGGTGCCCACGCCCCTCTCCAAAACAAAGGACCCCGATTTGCGATACATTGAGGCTGCGCTTGATCAGTTGATCCCCCATCTTCGGGAGGGACAGCTGGTTTCCCTGGAAAGCACCACCTATCCCGGGACCACCGAAGAGGTGATTCGTCCCAGGCTGGAACAGGCGGGATGGCGTGTCGGAGAAAACCTCTTCCTGGGGTTTTCCCCGGAAAGAATCAACCCGGGCGATCGGAAGCACCCGGTGCGCACCATCCCCAAGGTGGTGGGAGGTACCGATCCTGTGTCCCTGGAGCTGATGAAAGCATTCTATGCTTCGGCTTTTGAGCGTGTTCACCCGGTATCCTCAGCCACAGCAGCGGAGATGGCCAAACTGCTGGAAAACACATTCCGGAATGTGAACATTGCACTGATCAACGAAGTGGCGCAGATGTGTCACCTGCTTGGACTGGATGTCTGGGAGGTGATTGAGGCTGCGGGGACCAAGCCTTTTGGATTCATGAAATTCTATCCAGGACCTGGAATCGGGGGGCACTGCATTCCGGTGGATCCCCATTACCTTGCCTGGAAGATGAAAACCCTCAACTACTCTGCCCGGATGATCCAGACCGCCACCGAGATCAACACCCACATGCCCCGGTATGTGGTGATTCGTCTCACGGAGTTGATGAACGACCGTGGGAAAAGTTTGAAGGGCTCGCGGTTTCTGATTCTGGGTGTGGCGTACAAGAAGAACGTCTCCGATACCCGGGAATCCCCGGCCCTGGATATCCTTCTGCTGCTTCAGGCCCGGGGTGCCGAGGTGCTGTATCACGATCCTTATGTTCCACACCTTACAATTCAAGAACAGACATGGAATTCCGTTCCCCTTGAGGATGAAGTACTGGCGCAGGTGGATGCGGTCCTGATTCTGACAGATCACGAGAACGTGGATTATGATCGGGTGGTCCAGAAAGCCCCTCTGGTTTTTGATACCCGGAATGTTCGTCCCCGCCTCTCCTCTGATCCTCCACCGGATCGTTACGTGCGTCTATGACCCGTCCCGTGGCTGTGGTGGTGGTAAGCTACGGGAGCGGTGTACATCTGAACCGTCTGCTGAATGCACTTCAACCCCAGCTCCATCGAATTCAACGGATCCTGATCTGGGAGAACCATCCCCGCGCACCCCTTCCGCATGATCTCTTTTTGCATTCCCGGGTTACGGTGTACCGTTCCCGGAAGAATCTCGGGTTTGCGGCAGCGGTGAACCGTGCTGTGCGAACCCTTTCCCCGCTAACGGAATACATCTGGTTGCTGAACCCGGATGCCTGGCCCCTGACACCAGATTTTCTGGATCGTGCCCTGGAAATTCTTTCACAGCGTCCGGATGTGGGGGTCCTCTCACCGGCGGTTCAGTATCCCGATGGGCGTTTGCAACCGGTGGTGAAATACAGCGCGGGTTTCCAGGAGGCCCTGTTCGCCCGTACGGGATTGCTGGGGTTTCTGCGCACATCCGGGCCAACCCCCCCGACGCAACCCGGTCCTGTTCCGTATACTGCAGCGGTGTCCTGGCTGATTCGGGGAGAGGTGTTCCACCGTCTTGGTGGAATGGATGAACGCTATTTTCTTTTTTATGAGGATACCGATTTTTGCAGGAAAGTCCGTGCTTCAGGCTACATCATCTGGTATGAACCTTCCCTGCGTGTGGTTCATCAGCAGGGACACGCGCGCAGAGGAAGGGAACTGTGGTCTCAGCTTCACAAAGTGCGATCCGGGATACGTTTTGTGTATCAGGGCGATCCCCCTCCGCCCTGGTTGCAGATAGGCGGCATCGCACTGGCCGGGATGTATGGATTGTTGCACCTGCTGGGTGGGACGTGGATGAAGGAGGTCAGACATTGGAGAACCTGGAAAAAGCCTTTGAACGAGCCATCGAAATCAGCACCCGATTGAGAGAAGAAACCCACCGTGTGATCATCGGTCAGGAGGCGGTGGTTGAGGAGGTGCTTGCTGCGCTGATGGCTGGTGGACATGCTTTGATCGTAGGGGTCCCGGGACTGGCAAAAACCCTCCTTGTGCGAACCCTGGCGAAGCTGATGGGGCTTCGTTTCTCGCGCATTCAATTTACACCGGATTTGATGCCCTCGGATGTGGTGGGCACCCATATCCTGGAGGACGATCCGGAAACCGGAGCGCGAAGGTTCCGTTTCGTCCCCGGGCCTGTTTTCACAAATATTCTGCTTGCCGATGAAATCAACCGAACGCCCCCGAAAACCCAGTCCGCATTGCTGGAAGCCATGCAGGAACTGGCGGTCACGGTGGAAGGGGAAACGCGCCTGCTGGAGCGACCGTTCTTTGTTCTTGCCACACAGAATCCCATTGAACAGGAGGGGACCTATCCTCTCCCCGAAGCCCAGCTGGATCGGTTTCTCCTTGAGATCCGAATGACCTATCCCGATCGGGAAGAAGAGCGTGAAATCCTGCAGAAAACCACAGGCCAGGAGGGCCTTCCTGAACCGGATCCGGTGGCGTCGCGGGAAGATATTCTTCTCGTTCAGGAAATGGTTCGGACCATGCCTTTCCCCCCGCATCTTCTGGACCTGGTTCTCACGCTTGTCCGGCGGACGAGGCCCGGACAGCCTGATACCCCGGAAGATATCCGGAAATTTGTGGCGTTTGGTGCGGGTCCACGCGCAGGACAGGCGCTGGTACTGACCGCCAAAGCCTATGCGCTTCTTCAGGGGAGGGCCGTTCCAACCGAGCGCGACGTCCACCGGATGGCACTTCCAGCCCTCCGTCACCGGTTGATCCTGAACTTTCGGGCGGAAGCCGAGGGGGTGGAACCTGATCACCTGATACGGAACCTTCTGGAAGAATAGGTCCCTCCAGGCGTGATATACATCACGTCGCATTTCTTTCTCATCCTGTATAATCTGTCCTGTGTACAATCAGGTATAACCAGGGAGGTGTGGAGATGAAACGTCGTGGATGGGTCTCAACGCTGGCCGTGATGGTCCTGTTGGCATGGATAGCCACAGGATGTACCAAGAAAGACACGGGGGGAGGTGGGGGTACAGGTCCTGCGATCCAGCAACTGTATGTGCTGGGAGTAACCGCGTACGACTCCACAGGGGCGTTCCAGGTCAACCTGGTGGGCATTTCTGACCAGAATGAGGTGATCGATCTCACCGGTGCTTCCATTTCGGCGTCCGTGGACTCCGTGAGCTATACCTATCTCAAGAACCAGGTGATTTCAGGGGAATCCCGTCCTGCCGTGGTGCGCACGTTTGCCCGGGAGGGTGCAGCCCCTCTGGGGATTCAGGATACGGTCTATCAGGTGCAGATCCTGAACAATACCTTCCAGGTTCCGTCGGGCAGCGGAGATCTCGGGGTCTCCATGAATTTTGACAACAGCGGGAGTCTGGCCGGGACCGATCCCAACAATCTCCGGATCCCTGCAGCCAAAGATTTCATTCGGCTGTTGAATGCCCAGGGGAACCCCGGGGATGTGGTGGGAATCTTTGGTTTTTCACGCACCTCAGGAGATCAGAATGGAGATGGCATTGATGACTACTACTTTGAGATTCTTGCGAATTTTACTCAGCCGTCGGATACCGCCACGCTCTTTTCCGCCATTGATTCCCTTTCTGCCAACTCTCTGACCCCGCTGTGGTGTTCGCTGGTGCTGAACATGGACTACGCCGCTGCACAGGGCTGGGCGCAGCGTGTACCGGTGCTGGTGAGCTTCACAGACGGAGGAGACAATGATTCCAACGCCTGCCCGCGAAAAGATTACAGCACGGGGAACATTGCCACCCAGGATATCACCTCAGACAGTGTGATTGCTGTGGCGCAGCGGACCTCCACCCGCGTGTTCTTTGTGGCACTCGGGTATTCTTCCTATGACATGCAGCGCATCGCCAGTCAGACAGGTGGGCTGGTGGCACGTGTGGACAGCGCCAACGCCCTGCAGCAGATCTTTCAGGCTCTGGGGTATTCCATCCAGGGTGGGTTCAATGTGCTTCAGATGCGCGTTCAGCCTGTTCCTTCTGCCTTCATGAACGTCTATCTTACACTCAAAGTCTGTTCCGGGGGGCAGTGCCAGAATGCCCATATCCGTGTCCCTGCGTACTGACAGAGATCCATGGAGGGCGCGGGGGGCGCGATTTTCGCGCCCCCCGCGCCGCATGAAACACGCATTGCGTTGACTTCGCTGGAAAGGAACGTCTGGGTGTTTCTTCTGTCTTCCCTCCTTGTGGGTCTGGTGGGGCAGACGCTGTTTCCTCTTCGTGGGGATACCCCTGTGCCCGTGCATCCTGCGAAAGCAGACACTCTCCGCGTGGATCCCTCCAGCGCCACCTTTGAAGAGTTGCTGCTGCTTCCAGGTGTGGGTCCTGCACTGGCAAGAAGAATTCTGGCGGACCGGGAACGCCATGGACCCTACCGATCTGCGGGCGACCTGTTGCGTGTGCGTGGGATCGGTCCGAAAACCTTGGAACGCATGCGTCCATTTCTGGTGTTTTCCACAAAAACCGATCGCCCTGATTCGCAGATTTCCCCTTGACAGTATCGTTCTGATTGCCTATGCTGGTGAAATCCATGTGTGTGCGATCTGAACGACTGAAACGGCTTCTCGATCTTGTGGGTGCAGGTGTCGGGATCCTGCTGTTTGGGCCCCTGATGCTCCTCATCGCGCTGGTGGTCTGGGTGACCATGGGACGCCCCATCCTTTTCTGTCAGGAGCGTGCCGGTCGATATGGACGTCCCTTCCGGATTATCAAGTTTCGGACCATGCTGGACCTTCGGGATGAGGAAGGACAGTTGCTCCCCGATGCGCAGCGTCTAACCCGTGTGGGAAAATGGTTGCGGAGGTTCAGCCTGGACGAGTTGCCGGAGTTTTTCAACGTTCTTCGTGGAGAGATGTCCCTGGTGGGGCCACGACCTCTGTATGTCAGGTATATTGCCCGTTACACACCGGAGCAGGCACGTCGACTGGAAGTGCGTCCGGGGATTACGGGATGGGCGCAGATCCACGGGAGAAACCTGTTGCCCTGGAAGGAACGGTTTGCATATGATGTCTGGTACGTGGATCACTGGAACCTCTGTCTGGATCTGAAGATTCTTGTTATCACACTCTGGCAGGTGATTCGGGGGACGGGCATCTCCGCCCGGGGGCATGCCACCATGCCGGAATTTCTTGGGAACCAGGATCGGGAAGGAAACGAATGAAAAGGTGCGAGCCGCAGCGCGGCTCGCACCCCACCTTTTGTTTGTTCAGAGCAGTTGTGCAGAAAGGGTGATCTCTGCACCCTTATATAGATTGGAAACGGGGCATCCGTTCTTCGCACGTTCTGCAATTTCCTGAAAGGTCTCCGGGTCCACCCCGGGCACCTGTGCACGGGTTTCCAGATGGATCCGGGTGATGCGAAATCCTGCATCTGTGCGTTCCAGGGTTACCACGGCGCGGGTTTCCACACGGTCGGGGGGAAAGCCCGCCCGTTCCAGTTCGGCGGCAAACGCCATGGAAAAGCATCCGGCGTGGGCTGCCCCGATCAGCTCCTCCGGGTTGGTCCCCGGGCCCTGCTCAAAGCGGGATGCAAAGGAAAAAGGACCCTCAAACGCCTGGCTCTCCAGACGCATCGTCCCTTTTCCTTCCCGCAGGGTTCCTTCCCATAGGGCGCTGGCGGTTCGTTGAATCATGGCTCCCTCCTTGATAAAGGATAAGTTGACTGATACACTCCATATTGTACAGCAGAGCGAGGGAACCGTCTTTTCCCGTACCTGATGTCTGGAGGAAGTCGCGAAGGGAGAAGGATCCATA
>JALUJC010000188.1 GCA_027053375.1 Caldifarciminota bacterium | reverse complement strand
TCGACTTCCCCAGGAGGGCATGGCCTCTTTCCAGGTCAGCACTTTTTGCACCACTTCCTGCGGAGTTTCCCGGGGCGATTGATGAGGCTTCCGGCTGCGGGGATGCAGCCCCTTTTCCCCCTCTTCCATCCATCGCCGTACAATCTTCCGTACAGTGTTCCGGGACATGCAGCGCCTTTCTATGGTTTCCCTGATACGACGGGTGGGCCTGCAAATATCCAGAACGTTCCTGTCTCCTCCGCATCATCCCTCACGCCCCCGGTGGGTCCGGTTCTGTTGTCACGCACCAGCCCTGCTTGAAAGGTTGAAGACCATTCTGTATATATGAGCTGGTGTTCATGAGAAAGGAGGGAGGTATGAAAAGCGTAATGGGTATTCTTGTGTTGCTGATGCTCCAATCCCTGCCTGCTTCTCCTCCGGAGCCCCTCCCTGAACAGAATCCCATCCAGCCTCTCTATGTGGACAGCGCGGCGACACCGTACGATCTGTGGGATCCCTCCCATCGTCTGATTGCCTACGACAGCCAGGTGGACACCGTCGCCTTCTGTGCACGAACCCTGGATCCTTCGGGAAGCGGCAGCTCCCGGCTGTCCCTGAGCTGGGCATCCAGCGTGTCCACGATGTGGACCACAATATGGGGGATTGACCTCGGTCTCCCGGGTGACAGCACCCCCCAAACGCAGGCCCCCCGTGCTTCTCAGGCCTTCCTTCTCTCAACAGGTGCGGGATGTGCCTGGCTGGATGCAGGTCAGCCCGCTTTGGGGACGGAAGATTCTTCCGTGTTTACCGGCCGATTTCTTCCCTACACCTCTTCGGCTTCCTTTTTCACCATTCCCTTTAAAAATCTGGTCTTCGGGGTCTTCTCTTCGTTTACACAGGACACCCTCTATATCATGGTGTACGATCCAGCCACCGGGACCCTGACACAGTGGTTTCCAAGCGTATCCCTCAGCGGAACTTTTGAACCCCATGGTCTTGTCGCAGGGCCTTCCGGAATCCCCGTGGTCTTCGGGATCAACACATCCACCCAGGCTTTTTCCTACGCATGGTACGATACGCTGGGAGGTGATTTCATCTCCCCAATTGACGTCCTTCCTGACACCTTCAGCCACGGATGGGTTTGGATGGACGCGGCCGCTCCCCACAGCCTGGATCAAATTCTTTTCGTCGTGGACGCATGGACACAACCAATCCTTGACCTTCCGGACGCAGTGTATGGCATCTCCTGGGACGGAAGCACAGCCACGGTTTTCCGGCTGGATGATCCAGCCACCCCCAAGAGGGTGCACATGCCCCAGATTGCCGCTTCCCACACAGGCGCAGGAACCGTTGTGATCTGGGCACAGGCCGACCCCGCCACCGCGGACCTCTCACGTGGATCTCCCACAGATGGCATGCCGGGTTATCTCTGGGACATCTATGCAAACTATACCACGGACACCGCATTTCAGACCTGGGTGGTCCCCATCAATCTAACCCAGACCCCCGGTGTCAGTGAATGGATGCCGCATCTTGCGAGAGAACCCTACAGTTACCTGATCCACATTGGTGTGTACCTGGTGTACGGGAAGGACGCAACAGGGCAACAACTGGATGGATATGTTCGCACGCTGGCACCCAACGGCGCTCCCGTACGCACAGAATATGACGTGATTTATGTCCCCGTCGTGTTTGATCAGGTTCAATATCCCGGGAGAGACCACCCCACACAGGACTTCCGTTTCCAGGTCATCTACCGGTCTTCCGGAACCCCTTCCCTTCTCTATACAGCCAGACAGGACGGCCGTCTGCATCTCTCCCTGTTCGATGCCCTTGGACGTCAGATCTGGGAAAAGCGTGTGCGGGTCTCCACGGGGACCCACCGGCTTCCCCTTCCCGTAAACGGGCGATCTGCAGGAAGGTACACCCTGCGCATCCGTTTGCCCGATGGGTCGGTCACCCACCTGAAGGTGTGGCACACGCCCTAACCCCGGACCGGAGGTACGCTCGCCGGGGAAGGTAAAGGGGATCTGGACGTTTTTGACACGTTCCTGTACAATGGGGGTATGAAGGCGTACACAGAATACTGGACTTTTCACACCGAAAAGCGGCGGGAGATCGTTCACATCACCGATCGCGTGGAAGAGGTGGTTCGCAAGAGCGGTGTAAAAGAGGGATTCGTGCTGGTTTCGGCCATGCACATCACCGCCGGGGTCTATGTGAACGACCTGGAAGAGGGGTTGATAGAGGACATCTGGGAATGGCTGGAAAAGCTTGCGCCCTATCGCCCGGACTATCGCCACCATCGCACCGGAGAAGACAACGGAGACGCCCATCTGAAGAGCCTTCTCATCCATCACCAGGTGGTGGTGCCCATCACCGGCGGAAAGCTGGATCTGGGTCCCTGGCAGCGCATTTTTTACGCCGAGTTTGATGGACAGCGGCCCAAACGTGTTCTGGTCAAGGTGATCGGCGAATGAAATACCGCGCGTTGATTCTGGACCCCCTGGGGGTGATCTTTGACGGAACCTACAAGAAGAAAGCCCTTCACGACCTTGCCGAAGAGGTCTGCCGAAAATACTTTATTTTTGGCAAAACCCAGATGCTGGAACGGTTTCTGGAGTCCCGTATCAAGGTCCAGCTGGAGTCCCCCCATGTGCGCTGGCCCCCGCTTTTTGAACTGACCGCCCTCACCATTCAGGACTTCCTCGCACGCGAGAAACTCCGCCTGGAAGCCACCCAGCTGCGCGAGTTCCTGGATTACTACAAGGACCGCCTGGTAGAACGTGCAGTGATCGACAAGCAGGTGGTGGACCTCCTGCAGACGTTGCGGACACGTTCGGTTCTGATCGCACTTGTGGCCAACATGGAACGGGAGATCCTGGACCGAATCCTGAAAAAGATCGGGGTCCCCCGCTTATTTCATACGGTGGTGGCCTCTTCCGAAGTGGGCATCGGGATGCCCAACACACTTCCGGTTGAATTTGCCCTCTATCATATGCGGACAGGTCCCCACGAGGTGGTTATGCTGGGATCTTCTTCCTATCACAACCTGAACGTGGCACGTTCGCTCTCCCTGCCTTTCCTGTTTTACGGCCCATCGGAACAGGCCTCTGGCGCACG
>JALUJC010000187.1 GCA_027053375.1 Caldifarciminota bacterium | reverse complement strand
CTGTGTTTTGTCATACAGGGTACCCAGACCTTCCACCCACACAATTCCCTTGAGAAGATCCACACGTTCGTCCAGAGGGATCTGCATGTCTTCCTGGTAATAAAACAATGCGTCTTCAAGGCGCGCGCGGACCACCCGTTCCATGCCCGGGCGGACCGCATCCGCCGTTTCCGCCCGGTTGTTCAGAGGTGCCACAAAACGGGGGAGCAGGGTGCCGTTTGGATCCTGAAGGGAGAAATACCGCTGGTGTTGCTTGAGCGCTGTGGAAATCACCACATCAGGAAGTGTGAGGAATGTCTCATCAAAGCTGCCCAGAAGGGCTTCGGGATATTCCATAAGGAATGTGTTCTCCTCCAGCAGTTCCCGGTCTTCAACCAGCACGCCGCCTGCTTCACCGGCCAGCGCACGGATCCTGGATTCCAGCCGTTTCATGCGTGATTCGGGATCCACCACCACCCCTGCCTGAAGCAGGGTGTCCAGGTAGGTTGTGGCATGTTCTATGGTGAGTGGATCCGGGTGAATCAGGCGGTGCCCGTAGGTAACCGATCCGGCCTGTAGACCTGCGAAGGAAACGGGGAGGATCTCACGGTCCAGCATCACCACGAGCCAGCGAATGGGACGGGGAAACCGGGTCTTCCCGTTCCACCGCATGGTTCGTGGGAATCGGAGTCCCTCCAGCACCTCACGAACTCCCCGGGCGAGGAGGATGGAAGCAGAGGTCCCGCCCTGCTGCACACGGGCGCGAACATAGGATCCCCGTTCGGTCTCATGAATTTCAAGGTCATCCACGGAGATGCCCCATTTTCGTGCAAATCCAATGGCTGCCTGCGTCCATTCTCCGTTCTTCCTGGCCACGTGGGCTGGTGGACCCTGCACCCAGGATTCCCAGGTCTTCTGCCTGTCCGGAATCCCGTGAACCAGCAGGGCCAGGCGCCGCGGGGTTCCTACGGGCTGGATGGACGTGTATGCAAGTCGCTGTTCTTTGAGGAAAGCTTCCATCCGGGAGGCCATCTGGCGCAACCCGGCCGGGATGAACCCTGCGGGGAACTCCTCGACCCCCAGTTCCAGAAGCAGTGTATGTGTGCTCATGCTGGAGGCAATTATACGGCCTGGATCCGGAACGCTGTAGGGTTCGGACTTACCGTCCGGGACGGTGATGGATATATGCATTGTGCACATAGTGGTGTTTGACAGACCTCAGAGCGTCCCGTATCCTACGAGTGAAAACACGCCTGGAGAGGAGGATAGATGTATGCGCTGGACGATTTTGCTGGCACTGGTGATGGGATGGATGTCGCCCCTTGATGCTGCAAGCAAAATCGGGGAACCCCTGCCTTCCCCGTTCAAGGTGCAGACCCTCAAAGGGAAAACGCTGGATCTCTCACAGACCGGCGCACGGGTCCTGATCGTGGATCTGTGGGCCACCTGGTGCCCACCCTGCAGGGCTGAGGTGCCCAACTTTGTTGAACTTTACAGGAAATACGGAAAGAAAGGCCTGTTAATTGTGGGGATTGATGTGGATGAACCCGCCTCCAAGGTGAAATCCTTTGTAAAGCGGTATGGTGTGAACTATCCCATTGTGCTTGGAGGACGGCGGGAGCTCTCTCTTGTGGGTGGTGTGACCGGTCTCCCCACCACTCTGATCATCGATGCGCGGGGAATCGTTCGCGCCAAAGCGGTGGGATTCCATCCGAAGGAATACTTTGAGCAGTGGATTCTTCGTCTTCTTCAGGAAGCCGAAAAGTCCGACGCACATTGATGCCCCGGCGCATTGCGCTTTTCGGAGCCACCGGTTCCATCGGTCGGAACACCCTGGAGGTGATCCGGAGCCATCCGGATCGTTTCCGACTGGTTGCGGTTTCTGCGCACACCCGATATCCTGAATTGCTCAGAATTGTGGAGGCTTTTCGCCCTGAAGTTGCGGTGCTCACAGGCAGGTCCGTTCCCCCGGATGCCCCGGAACAGGTTCAATGGCTGGAGGGGAAGGAAGGTCTGGAGGAGGTGGCGCGGCGAGAGGATGTGGATACGCTGGTGGTGGCCACCGGAAGTGTGCTGGGGGTTTTCCCCACACTGGTGGGCCTGGAGATGGGGAAACGTGTGGCCCTGGCCAACAAGGAAACCCTTGTTTCCTTCGGCCCGGTGGTGAAAAGGGTGCTTCAACATGCCCCGGGAGAGTTGATTCCGGTGGATTCGGAGCACTCTGCGCTGTTCCAGCTGTGGGAAGGATACCGGGATCAGGTGGAGGAACTCTGGCTGACCGCCTCCGGAGGACCTTTTCGTACGCTCCCTGCGGAAGAATTCCCCGGGATTACACCGGAGCAGGCACTGCGACATCCCTCCTGGCGCATGGGACCCAAAATCACGGTGGACTCTGCAACATTGATGAACAAGGCGCTGGAGGTGATTGAGGCGGAGCGTCTGTTCGGGGTTTCCCCGGAGCAAATCCGTGTGGTGATTCATCCGCAGTCCGTGGTCCATGGTCTGGTTCGCCTGCGGGATGGAGCTCTGATGGCCCAGCTTTCCTGGCCGGATATGAAGCTCCCCATTCAGTATGCGTTGACCTATCCGGACCGAATCCCCTGCCCTGTTCGCCCCCTGAATTTTGAAGAGTTGCTCACCCTGACCTTTGAACCGCCGGATCATCAGCGTTTCCCCGCACTGCGCCTTGCCTATGAGGCGCTTCGTCTGGGAGGGACCGCTCCCGCCATCCTGAACGCTGTCAACGAAGTGGCTGTGGAGGCCTTTCTTGGGGGGCGTCTTTCCTTCCCCGGGATTTCTCAGCTGGTGGCCGAGGCGCTGGAACAACTCCCGGTAGAACAGGGAACATCGCTGGACGTGTATCTGGAAGCGGATCAACGTGCACGGGTATGGGCGCGCGCACAGGTGGGAAAGATGCATTGATGAGCCTGCGCTGGCGGCTTGCCGTATGGCTGATCCGTCCGTTGTTTCGTCTTCTCTTTGGATATCGCGCCCTGAACACCCACCATATCCCCCCGGAAGGGGCGGTTTTGCTTGCCTCCAATCACTATACCAACCTGGACCCTGTGCTGGTGGCGATCCCCATGAACCGGGACACCTGGTTTTTTGCGTCGGAAGGCCTCTTTCACCATCCCCGGTGGGGAGCTTTTCTGCGATGG
>JALUJC010000186.1 GCA_027053375.1 Caldifarciminota bacterium | reverse complement strand
CAGAACCACGCCGGTCAGCAATCCGCCCAGCACGGGTTTGGCAAGAGGAGGAATCCGAAGGTGGTCAAAGAAATGCTCCATCCACGCCTGGGATTTGACGAAAACGTAGCTGATAATGGAGCAACCTACAGCCAGCAAGCCGTAGAGGGGCAGCTGGTTGATTTCAAAGGTGACACGGGGGATATGAAAGATGGGATGCCATCCATAGAAAAACCCCATGGTGGTGTAGGCGATCACACTGGTCATCACCGTGGGAGCGAGAATGTCGGACTCCATGTCCGGTCCCCGGTACAGCACTTCCACGGCAAAGAAGGCACCCCCTATGGGGAGACGGAAAATGGCGGACACACCGCCGGCCATGCCCATCACGGCAAGCATCCGCCGCTCGCGCTCCGTGAGCCGCAGCAGTCGGGACAGCAGGGATCCAATGCCCGCCCCGATCTGCACCAGGGGACCCTCACGGCCGCCGGAACCCCCAAAGGCAATGGAGGCCACTGTGGCCAGGGTTTTGATGAGCGGAACGATGGGGCGGACATAACCCCCCATCCGGTGGAAAGCATGGACAGCCGCGTCGGTTCCCACACCGCGGGCTTCCGGTGCGAAGGTCAGGGCGAGCCAGCCGGCGATCAGGCCACCTGCTGCCGGGAGAAGGAAAAGAATCCAGGGATGGCTCACATGGGGAGGAAAGACCGCATGGTATCCAGCCAGTCCTGGCAACACAAAATCATAGATCAGATCAAAGAACCACTCAAAGAGGGCGGCCACCAGTCCGGTGCTGATGCCCACCAGTCCTGCCCACAGGAACCATCGTCCAACCGTGGTGAAGCGAAAAGCACTGCGCAGTTCCCGAATTCCACTGGAAAAAATCGGATTCATGGATGCGCTCCTGTGTCTTTCAGCATGTTCAGAAACTCGGTTTCAGAAAGCACGGGAACGCCAAGTTCTCTGGCGCGGTCGAGTTTGGATCCGGGGTTCTCCCCGACCACCACATAACTGGTTTTTCGAGAAACACTGCTGGAGACCTTTCCCCCCAGGGACTCCACCAGTTCGCGTGCCCGGTCTCTCGTCATGGAGGCAAGGGCTCCCGTAAAGACAAAGGTCTTCCCGGCAAAGGGCATAACATCTTGTTCCGTTTCCGGTTCTTCTTCCAGTGTGATCGCCTTCAGGAATTTCGCAAGGATTCGCTGGTTGTGGGGTTCCTTGAAGAAACGGGTGATGTTGCGTGCAAGTTCCGGCCCGATGCCTTCCACACGCATCAGGGCCTCCTCATTGGCCCGCTGGAGCGCTTTCAGCGTTCGGAATTCCCGGGCGAGGGTTCGGGCAACCTGTTCGCCCACACCCGGGATCCCCAGCGCGAAAAGAAAACGATGCAGGGGGATTCGTCGGGCGCGATCAATGGCCTGAAGAAGATTCTGGATGGACTTTTCGGCGAACCCGGGCAGGTCCTGGAAATCCCCGGCACGGAGAAAGAACACATCTGCAGGGTCCTGGACTTTTCCGCGGCGCACCAGGAGTTCGGCGGTCTTCTTTCCCAGCCCTTCAATGTCCAGTGCCCGGCGTCCCGCCATGTGCCGGAGTGCCGCTTCAAGTTTTGCAGGACAGGCCAGGTTAATGCATTTGAGATAGGCCCCCTCCTTGACCACCTCGCCCTGGCACACAGGGCACCGGTCGGGAGGAAGGATGGGGCGTTCTGTCCCTTTCCGGCGCTCAGGGATCGGTCCTACAATCTCCGGGATCACATCCCCTGCCCGGCGAACGAAAACCCAGTCTCCAATGCGTACATCTTTTCGGGCCACCTCTTCAAAGTTGTGAAGGGTGGCACGACTGATCACCACCCCCCCCACTTCCACCGGCTCCAGCAGTGCGACAGGGGTGATGATCCCCGTGCGACCCACCTGAAACTGGACATCCAGCAGGCGGGTGGTCCGTTCCCGGGGTTTAAATTTGGCGGCGATGGCCCAGCGGGGGGAACGAGCGGTGGTTCCCAGGGTTTCCCACAGATCCATGTTGTTGACCTTGATAACCGCCCCATCCAGTTCAAAGGGAAAGGTGTCCCGCAGGTTTTCCAGTTCTCTGTAATAGGCGATGACCTCCTCAATCCCCTGGCAGATCCTGCGGGGCTCGGCAACACGGAACCCGAGTTTGTGCAGCAGGTCCAGGGTTTCCCTGTGGGTCTTTGTGGGCAATGTACGCTGTCCTATCCCCCAGGCGATGAAAACCAGCGGGCGGGAGGCCGTGATGGTGGGATCCAGCTGGCGCAGGCTCCCGGCGGCGGCGTTGCGTGGATTGGCAAAGGGGGACAACCCCTGTCGTTCGCGCTCCTGGTTCAGCTTTGCGAAATCTTCTTTTGAGATGAGAACCTCACCCCTCACCTCCAGACGCTCGGGAATGGAAAACTCCGGGTGCTCCCGAAGGCGCAGAGGGACCGTGTCAATGGTTCGGACGTTGGGCGTCACGTCCTCCCCCACCTGCCCATCCCCGCGCGTGGAGGCCACGGTGAGCACGCCATCCACATACACCAGTTCGCAGGAGAGGCCGTCATATTTGGGTTCGGCTGCATACACCACAGGTTCCCCAGGCGGGAGTCGGAGAAACCGATGGATACGCGCGTCAAATGCACGAAGCTCTTCTTCGTTCCGGGCATCTTCCAGAGAAAGCATGGGCACCGTGTGGCGCACAGTCCCGAATTCCTCCCGGGGCGGAGCCCCCACACGCTGGGTGGGGGAGTCCGGGGTGACCAGTTCGGGAAACTGCCGCTCGATGGCGCGAAGTTCGGCCATCAGGGCGTCGTATTCCGCATCCGAGATGATGGGCTGATTCAGTACATAATAGCGGTAGTTATGCTCGTGGATTTCCCGGCGGAGTTCTTCGGCGCGTCGCCGGGCCTCCTCAATGTTCCTGGGAATTTTCATCGCTGTGTTCTGGCAGAATCTGGATTTTCAGGCGTTTGAGTCGCTGCCGTGTGGCTTCCAGAACCTCCACCTGAAGGGGGCCCACCCGAAACCGCTCCCCCGTGCGGGGAAGGTGATCCACCCGGGCGAGCACATACCCACCGATGGTGTTGACCTCATCATCATGAATGTCCAGTCCTGTGGCTTCCGCAAAGTCTTCCAGGTTCATCACTGCCGAGACTTCATACACACCGTCCCCGAGGGGGACCATGAGGGGTTGTTCCCGGTCAAATTCTTCCCAGATTTCCCCCACAATTTCTTCCAGGAGATCCTCCATGGTGACCATGCCCACCACGCTGCCGAACTCATCCACCACCACGGCGATGGAAAGGTGACGCCGCTGAAGATCCCGCAGGGTATCCAGGACCGGTTTGGTCTCGGGGATGTAGTAGGGGGTCACGGCGATGTCCCGGGCGCGTTTTTCCTGCAAATGCTCCACGTGCTTGAGCAATTCCTTCATGTACAGGATACCCACCACGGTTTCCCGGGAGCTTCCCAGCACGGGCATTTTGGAAAACCCGGCTTTATGGTAGATCTTGAGCACTTCTTCCAGGGTGTCCTGTTCGCGGACAGCCACCATGTCCACCCGGGGCACCATGATCTCTTCCACCGTCCGCGTGTCCGCTTTGAGTACCCCTTTGACCAGGGTGTAGGCTTCGTCTGAAAAAAGCCCTGCATCCTGGGCTTCTTTCAGCATGTGGAGAACGTCATCCCTCGTGCGTCGTCTGCCGGGGCGTAGAAAGGGAAGTTTCATGGTCCACCAGTTCCTTTTCTTTCAGAAGAAGTCCACCGGAAACAATCCATCGGAGTGCTTCCTCCGCGGAGATGTTCAGTTTCTCCACGTCCTGTTCAGGATAGAGAATGTACCAGCCAGTGGTGGGATTGGGGGTGGTGGGGATAAACACATGCAGATGGGGTTTCCCGTGGATTTCGATGGGGGTTTCATGGGTGAGAAAACCGATGGCGCGGGTATGCGCCAGCGGAAAGGGCACCACCACCGGGCGGAGCAGGGAGGTGCGGTTTCGGGACAGCATGTGCACCGCGTCCTGGGAAGCCGTGTACACGGCGCGCGCAAGGGGGATGCGTTTCAGGGTGTTCTCCACCCAGGAGAGCGTTTTCATTCCCAGATAACTTGTGGTGAGCACGCCGATGCCATAGAGGAACACCGCCACAATGATCAGTGCTAGAAACAGCAGGACGAGATAGGGAAGACTGCCCACAAAGGGGATCCGGTTCAGGATCTGCGCAATCCGCCCTGCCACGACGTTGAGCAGGATCCAGAGCACCCACAGAGTGAGGACAACAGGCAACAACACCACCACCCCCCGGAAAAGGCCTTCCCGGAAGGGCGGAAGGGTGCGCAGGAAAGCGGTTACCCCGTATAGGGCTTGATCTGGATCGTTGCGGAGTCGAGAACCCATTGACCCTGTCGCTGCCAGGGAGGACCCGTGATCCGGGCATACCGATAGTAGATTCTCAATGTGCCCGGAAGGTAGTCCTCCGTTTTCAATTGCAACAATTGCTGATAGGTGTTCAGATCGATCCGGATTTCCCTTCCCCGAAACTGGGGATAGGTCCACCAGTTTACCGGTGGGGGTGTGGAGTCGGTGACCCAGGTGGTGAGTACCACCGGTGTGCCGTGTGCGATCAGTGTGGCGCTCAATGCCTGCCAGTTGCTGTGCAACCCGAGATAGTAGATATTCCAGACCGTGACCGGATTGGGGAACTCAAGTGTTTCCGGTTCGTCCAGATAGATTTTCGGGCGTGGCCACGCATAGGGCAAAAGGAAAAAATACACCCCCGCGAGAATCAGGATCTGGAGGAGCCGTCGGAGGCTCATTTGTACCGATACACAATACGTCCCCGCGTCAGGTCATAGGGAGACAATTCCACGAGCACCCGGTCGCCAGGGACGATCCGTATGTAGTGCATCCGCATCTTTCCCGCAATATGGGCCAGCACCAGCACCCCGTTGTCCAGCTCCACGCGGAACATGGTGTTGGGCAACACCTCTTTTACCGTACCTTCCAGACGAATCACGTTCTTGTCTTTGGCCATGGAATTTCCTCCTGATGGCTATTATACGGGAAAGCGCCTAACCCTTCAAATGCGCAATGTCGGGGGCCTCGGGCAGGAAAGGGCTTGTGCATTCGTACACGGGTCTGCATGCTTACGTGCAGGTGTATGGAAACGATGGAGGTTGATCCATGCGGTCCTCGTACAGGGTGAACCTGACGTATGTGGAGATCCTTGGCCACGGGGTGGTCTGGGTTCTGCTGATCCTGATTACTTTTGGAATGGCCGGGATCATCTGGCCTTACTATCTTGTTCAGTTTGTGCTTTCCCATACGGTGTGGTTGGATGAACAGCAGGGAGAACGTCCTCTTGTGGTGGACGCGGGATTCGTTGCTTATGTGGGGCATGGGTTCCTGTGGCTTCTTGTCATTCTTCTGACTTTTGGCCTTGCAACACCCTTCTGGTTCTATGATGTCGTGCGCTTTGTTCTGAAGCATACGAGGGTGGGAGATGCAGCCGGAAGCATTCAGCGTACCACGTAGGGATTCCCTGCATGCTGCACAGGAGGGGCAGGTTTTTGACACTCCCCCACCGGTTTTGTACAATGTACTTACAACCCATGAAAGGCGCGAGGGTGGCGGAACAGGCAGACGCGCCAGATTTAGGATCTGGTGGGATTTCCCGTGCGGGTTCAAGTCCCGCCCCTCGCATTTTGAACCGGGAGTTTTCACGCGGTGAACGATGTTTCCACCATCCCCCTCGTTGATTTACGGGCACAGTACAGGGCGATTGAAAAGGATCTCCTTGGGCACTGGCAGGAGATTCTGAACCGGATGCACCTGTTCCTGGGTCCCAATGTTCAGGCATTTGAAAAGGAATTTGCAGCCTATCTCGGGGTGCGCCATCACCTGGGTGTGGGCAGTGGAACCGAAGCCCTGATTCTTGCGCTTCAGGCGCTCGGGGTGGAGCCCGGGGATGAGGTGATCACGGTGTCCTTCACCTTTTTTGCCACCATTGAAGCCATCTGGCATGTGGGGGCACGGCCTGTGCTGGTGGACATTGATCCTGAAACCTACACCATGGATGTGGATGCGGTGGAATCGGCCCTCTCTTCACGAACACGGGGCATTCTCCCTGTGCACCTGTTCGGCCATCCCGTGGATATGGCACCCCTCCAGCGCCTGGCGGCGCGCCATGACCTCTGGATACTTGAAGATGCGGCGCAGGCGCATGGCGCACGGTACCGGGATCCAGAGGGAAGCTGGAAGATGGTAGGCGCCCTTGGTGATGCGGCGGCATTCAGCTTCTATTACACAAAAAACCTGGGCGCTTTCGGGGAAGCCGGGGGGATTTCCACTTCCCGGGATGACGTGGCCGAGACCGTCCGGCTTCTGCGGGTTCATGGACAAACGGACAAGTATACCCATGCCCGTATGGGCACCAACAGTCGGCTGGATGAACTGCAGGCAGCCGTGTTGCGATTGAAGCTTCCCCATCTGAATGCATGGAATGAACGGCGCCGTGTGCTGGCTGCACGGTATACGGAGGGCTTCCGGGGGCTTCCCATTCACACCCCGGTGGAGCGGGACTGGGCCCATCATGTGTACCATCTCTATGTGATACGGGTCCCTGCCGAACATCGGGACGCCCTACGGGAGTATCTCCACACCCGCGGAATCGCCACAGGCGTGCACTATCCCATTCCTTCCCATCTGCAGCCTGCCATGGCCCCTCTGGGCTATCGGGAAGGACAGCTTCCGGTCACGGAACAGGTGGCCCGGGAGGTGATCACCCTTCCCATGCATCCCTTTCTGAAAGATGAAGAAGTGGATCGTGTCGTGGAGGCGGTACGGGCATATTTTACTTCAGGAGGACAGGGGTGACACTGGATGCGGTGATCATCGGAGCGGGGGTTTCCGGACTGTCCACCGCCTATGCGCTCTATACCCGGGGGATGACCCGGATTGCTGTGGTGGATCAGGGGCTGCTGGGCAGTGGGAGCAGTTCAAAAAGTGTGGGAATTGTCAGTTATCTGCAGGAAAGCGCCTATGATCTGGAAATGGTCCGCCAGAGCCTGGACTTTTACCGGTATGCGGCCAGGGCTTCCCGGGGAATCCTCCGGATTCAGACCTACGGTCTGCTGCGGACGGCGCATTCTGCTTCCACCCTGAGGGTTTTGCGGAGCCAGCTGGAGCTGATCCGGGAGAGGGGGCTTGGTGCGGCTTTTCTTACCCCTGAGGAGGTGCAGCACCGGTGGCCCTGGTTGAATGCGCGTGCGCTCCTGGGTGCGCTGTGGTCACCCGAAGATGCCTATATTGACCCCTCCGCTTATCTGTATGCCCTCTACCTGTATCTGAAGAACGAGGGTGTGAAGATCTCCCTGCTGAATGTGGTGGAAGGGATCCGGTTTAAAGAACACCGGGTGGTGGGGGTGCTTACGGAAGAAGGAGAACTCAAAACCAGTCGGGTGGTGGTGGCCACAGGGGCCTGGACCCCCATGCTGCTTGCTTTTCATGATCTGCGACTCCCCCTGAAGCCCTATCGGGCACAGGCCGGGGTGATCGCCCTCCCTGAGCAGGTGGAGGCGCCCATGATCCATGATCTGGACAGCGGGATCTATACCCGGCCGGAAGGGGATCGTTACTGGGTGGTGGGGGACGGAACCGACCTCCATCATCCCGACCCGCTGGCAGAAGCGCCATCAGACCCACAGTTTATGGAATTCATTGCCGAGATCCTGCCTCGTCGTGTGCCGATGGCGGAGGATGCGGGGTTTATGCGTGGATGGGCCGGGCCCTGCCTGGGGACACCGGACCGGCGTCCGCTGGTGGGACCCGTACGTGATGTGGAAGGATTGTATGTGATCGCAGGGATGAACGGTCTGGGGGTGATGCGTGCCCCCACCGCAGGTTCGGTGCTGGGTGCACTGATCACAGAAACGCAACCACCGCTGGATCCAGAACCGCTTCGTCCTGACCGATTCCCTGCAGATCTGGCGTTTGAACCGCGGGAGGGTTTTACACCCGTGGGAGGAGAAGAGCCCGTGCCATGAAGACGCGTGTGGTGGTGGGACTTTCGGGAGGCGTGGACAGTTCGGTGGCTGCCTGGCTCCTGAAGGAGCAGGGCATGGAGGTGGTGGGGGTGACGCTCTGGCTTTATGACGACCGGGGGTCTTTCCGGAAAACCTGCTGCGGCGTGGAGGCCATTCGTGCCGCCCGCAAGCTTGCCCGCATGCTGGATATTCCCCACTATGTGGTGGATCTGAGAGAAACGTTCCGAACGAACGTTATCCACGCTTTTCTGGAAGGTTACCGACGCGGGGAAACCCCCAATGTGTGCCTGTTGTGCAACCGGTGGTTGAAGTTTGGCTGGATGCTGGATTTTGCACGGGATCTTGGTGCCGAACGAGTGGCCACCGGGCATTTTGCGCGGGTGGATGCGGACGGAGAACTGTATCGCGCGGTGGATTCATGGAAAGATCAGTCCTATTTTCTGGCCCTGGTTCCCCGGGAGGTGCTGCGTCATGTCCTGTTTCCCGTGGGAGATCTCACCAAGAAGGAGGTGCGTGAGATTGCCCGTGCCCAACGTCTTCCTACCGCTTCAAGAATTGAGTCTCAGGAGATCTGTTTCACGGAGGGCAACACCCGGGCGTACCTTCAGCAGCACCTGCAGCCGCGCCCCGGGGTGTTTGTGGACCTGCATGGTCGAGAGGTGGGGCGTCATAAGGGTGCGGTGTTGTATACCATTGGACAGCGAAAAGGACTGGGGGTGTCTCTGGGGCGGAGGGTCTATGTGGTGGACCGGGACCCGAACACCGGGAAGGTGGTGCTGGGACCGAGAGAAGCACTGTGGGTGCATCGCATTCGTGTGGAACCTGTTGGAGATCGAAAAATCACGGAGGGTCGCCGCTGGGTCCGCGTGAGATCCACACATGCGCCCGCTCCTGCCGAGATTCTCCGCAGCGACGGGGGTGTGTGGATCCACTTTGAGGAGCCGGTCTGGCCTCCAGCACCTGGCCAGTACGCTGTCGTCTATGACGATGGGGGTCGGGTGGTGGGGGTCGGCGTGATCAAGGAGCTGGTACGGAAGGGAGGAGATCCATGGAGAAAGCCATCTACAGCAAAAAGATCCCTGCAGGCCACAGGATCTACTTCCTCGACGTGAAAATCAACCGTCGGGGAGAACGGTATCTGGTGGTGTCAGAGAAACGGCGGACCGCAGACGGCGAGATCCAGAAGCACCGGGTTATGATTTTTGAGGAAGACGTGGACAAGTTTGAGGAAGCCCTCCAGGAAGTGTTTGCTGTGATGCGTTCCCGGGAGGGCAGCGAACTTGCCGCGCTTCCTGTGCCCGGTTCTACATCTGCGCTTCCTGAAGTCGCTCCTGAAACCAACTGAAGGTGCGGTGGAGGCCTTCCTCCAGCGGGAGGAAGGCCTCCATTCCCAGGATCTCACGCGCCCGCGAAGGATCCCCCAGGGAGTGTTTGATGTCTCCGGGCCGGGGATCCTGAAAGAGGGGTTCCAGTTCTTCCTTTTGCCCGATGCGAAGGATGGTTTGTGCCAGTTCCAGAATGGAGATCTGACGCCCCCCGCATATATTCATCACCACGAAGGGTTCCTGCAGTTCCACGTTCATAGCCCGCCAGTTGGCTTCCACCACATCCTCCACAAAGGTGAAATCCCGGGTCTGGGACCCGTCCCCATAGATGATGGGGGGGAGGCCCTGGAGAACCCGGGAGATGAATCGAGGAATCACCGCAGCGTATTCCGATGCCGGATCCTGGCGTGGACCGTACACGTTGAAATACCGCAGCGCCACAATTTCAAGTGGATAGAGGGAGGCGAAGACCTTCCCGTACAGTTCCGCAGCGCGTTTTGAAACCGCATAGGG
>JALUJC010000185.1 GCA_027053375.1 Caldifarciminota bacterium | reverse complement strand
CCGGTACATCAGGCCCTGGGCCCGTGCTTCCGGTGTGACCAGAACCTCCACCCAGAGGGTATCCCCGGCGTGCACCGGAAGGGGGAGGATCATCTGTGCGGTGAGCATCAAAAACCACATTGTTCCTGCAGATAACGTTTCAGGGCTTCCTTCCACGAAGGGAACGCATAGCACCCATACCGCTGCCACCGTTCGGTTGAAAGAACAGAATACACCGGGCGTTTCGCAGGATTGGGAAAGGTGGAAGAGGGAACCGGCTGGATGTTTTTCCGGATCCCACAGATTTCCAGGATTGCCTGAACCCACGCGACACGGGTGGCGGAATCTGGATGGGTCACATGGTAGACGCCGGGGGAAGGAGGGTCATGAAGGAGGCAGAGGATGGCCTGCGCCAGATCTTCTGCGGACGTGGGCACACTTTCCTGATCCATGGCAATCCGAAGTGTTTCGTACTGCTGCGCCCATTTCAGAACGCTTAATACAAAGTTTTTTCCTTCACCATACACCCACGAGGTCCGCAAAATCCAGTATTCACCTGACCATTCAAGAATCCGAACTTCTGCTTTTTGTTTGGTTTCTCCATATACCTGAAGGGGATGAGGGGGATCGTCTTCTGTGTAGGGCCGCCGCTTTGCACCATCAAACACAAAATCCGTGCTGATAAAGAGAAACCGCACCCCTTTGCGGGCTGCCCACCGGGCAAGGTGGGCGGTGGCCTCTGTGTTGATCCGAAAGGCGCGCGCAGGATCCCGTTCACACCCATCCACATCGGTCCAGGCTGCAAGATGGACCACCCAGTCCGGGCGCAGCGTATCCAGTGTGGCCAGACCTTCTGGAAGGTTTTCCAGATTCCACTGCTGTGAAGACGGTGCCCACACGGTCCAGTTAGGGGGCAACCGTTTCCGAAGCGCACGCCCCACCTGGCCGCTTCCACCGGTGATGAAGAGCCTCATGGTTCCTTCCAGACAACACGGGCAAGAACCCGCGGTCCCATCGGCGTGGCGAGGGTTTCCACAGCAAGAACAGTTACCGTCGGGAGGGTGTAGGGCTCGGTGATCCACCACAGGGTGTCGCCGGGATCCGGACGAAGGTCGGGCCAGAGATCGTACTGATTGGGCCGCCCCATCCGATTCAGGCTGGGTACCATCCGTTTCAGATAGAGCGAGAGTTCTGCAGCGATCTGATACTGGTTGGCGTACAGTGGGGATTGGCCCACCCTGTGTTCTACTTTTGCCGCGAGAGACTTCCACCCATGGAAGAGGCGGGCCGGATCCTTCCGGAGGGGAAGGAAGGGATGGGCCATATGACCAAGCAAAACAAGCAACAGCAACAGGTTGATCCCGATGGCTGTGCGTGCCACGCTGCCAGGTTGTTCGCGACGGGACCACAACCACAGAAGAAGCGCAAGGGACGCTGCCATGGGCCAGTTGGCTTCCACCCGATGGCGCAGAGAACTCCAGGCAAAAAACCCATAGATTCCGAGTGTCATCCACCTGAGCCAGAGATCCCATGGTACGGAGATCCGTCTGGCCTTCGCACCGGGAATCAGGGCGAGAACGGTCAGGGGTCCAAGCACCACCCATTGCCCCAGAAGGTATTCAGGTAACCATCGTACGCTCCACCCGCCGCCCAGACCGTGCTTCAGCTGGAAAGTCAGGGAGATCCCCTGATGGGCGACGAGCCAGAGACCATGCGGAATCAGAAGAAAGAGGGCAGGCAGAAGAATCCACACAGCCTGCTTCCAGACCCATCGCCAGGATGGTGTAAGGGAGAGTGCAAGCAGTACCGCGATCACCGGGAAGGCGGTGTATTTCGTCAGCACCATGGCGCCCAGCAGCACACCCACACCTGCGGCCAGAGATCGGCTTTCCGGTGAGGTCCGCCATATCTCCACGAGAAGCATTAAAACCACAAGTTCCAGTAAAAATGGCGTATCCGGGGTATAGGCCAGGGTCCCCGCCTGAAGAAGCGGCAGCGCCCATACCACAGGCCAGAAAAGCGGAGGGTCCTCACCCCGGACCCTGATCAACCAGAGAAGCAGGAAGACAAGCGCGAAAAGAATCAGGAGCTGATTGATCAGAAACACACCGAACGCACCGGAAGCCACCCGCAGCAACCAGGCGGCAAGGGGTGGATGATCAAAATATCCCCAGGCGGGTCGCCGACTCCACACCCAGTAGTATGCACTATCCGGGTGTAGATCCATCCAGAGAAACAACCCCAGATGGGCAAGAAACCAGAAGACCAGCCAGGGGCCGTGTCTTTTCAGAAGATCCCGGAGATCAGCGTGCATAGTACTGAAGCAGTTTTTCCATGGCTTCGATCACGTCCTCCACATCCTTCTCGTCCATCCCGGGGAAAATGGGAAGTGAGAGCACGGTCCGTCCCAGCGCTTCGGTTGCTGGAAGGGGAGGAGATCCCTGCTGGTGGTAATAGGGTTGATAAAAGGGATGTGTATGCAGCGGGAGGAAATGAAGACTCGCCTGAATGCCTTCCGCCTGCAACGCCTGCAAAAAGGTATCCCGATCCACGCGGAGAACATCTGTCTGAAGCCGCACCACAAAAAGGTGGTGGTTGCTTTCTGCCCAGGGGGCCTGTTCCATCAAACGAACACCGGGGAACTGGCTCAGCGCCTCCCGGTAGCGTGCTGCGATGGATTGTCGCCGGGACCGTGCCTCCGGTTCTCGCTGAAGCTGGGATACGCCCAGCGCCGCCAGTGGATCCGGCAGATTCATCTTATACCCGGCTTCCAGGACCCGGTAATGAGGGGAACCGCCCGTATCGTACCGGCGCCACGCTTCCCGGCTCAGTCCGTGAAGGGCCAGCACCCGTGCCCGCTCAATGCCATCCTGGTCAGGCCAGACCAGGGCACCTCCCTCGCCCGTGGTAATGGCTTTGGTGGCATAGAAACTGAAAGCGGTGGGGTGCCCCAGGGATCCGATCCTCAAGTTCCGGTACCGGGAACCCAGGGCATGGGCTGCATCCTCCAGGATCCACAACCCGTGTTCTGCCGCCCATTCCCGGATCTCATCATAGGGAGCGGGATGGCCCCCATAATCCACCACGATCACACCCACCGTCCTGGGCGTGCGGGCGGGCTCCAGGGTATCCACGGTGACCACCCCCCATCGCGCATCCACATCCACGAACACCGGAATGCCTCCC
>JALUJC010000184.1 GCA_027053375.1 Caldifarciminota bacterium | reverse complement strand
GGAGGCGATGTGCGGGGACATCGGGTTCATCCCAGAAGGGGAACCAGCCCACACGTTCGGGTCGAAATGTTTCGAGCACGTCCAGCATACGGTGAAAATCGTCCTCGGTTTCGCCGGGAAATCCCACAATCACCTCTGTGCGCAGAAATGCCTCGGGCCAGAGGGAACGTACGGTTTCAAGCGCCTGCAACACAGCTTTTGCCCCACCTGTTCGCCGCATACTTCGGAGAATGTGAGGTTCCGTGTGTTGTATGGGAATTTCCAGATAGGGGACCACCCTGGGATAATCCTTCAGTCTCCTGATCAGACGCGGTGTGATCCCGGAAGGGTGAAGATAAAAGAGGCGGATCCAGGCGAGGCCTTCCAGTTGATGAAGTTCGTCCAGCAGCACAAAGAGCCGGTCCGGATCTTCCTGATCGGCGCCGTAACGGATCAGATCCTGGGCCACCAGGTTGAGTTCCCGAATGCCGTGTTCCACAAGAAAGCGGGCTTCTCTCACCAGAGAGACCACAGGAAAGGACACCTGACGTCCACGGAAAGAGGGAATGGTGCAGAATGCACACTTCCGATCACAGCCCTCGGCGATCTTGAGATAACCATAGGGTCCGGTGGGAATCCAGCGGGGAAAGCGATGCTCATCCGGGTTCCGGTTGAGTCCGTGCCTGCGGGCTTTCCCTGAAAGCAGCGCCGGCAGGTCCTGCAGGTCTTCCAGGGTAAAGAACACGTCCACCTCCGGAAATGTGCGGTACAGCAGGGGTGCCATCCGCCCCACCAGACACCCTCCCACCGCCAGATGGCGATCTTTCTGTTCGCGTTTCCACTCCAGCCATAAAGAAATCTCGCCCATGGACTCCTCCACCGCAGGCGCAATAAACCCGCAGGTGTTGAGGATCACCCAGTGGGCACCTTCAGGATCATCCACGGCTTTCCAGCCGGCAGATTCCAGCACGCCGGCCAGCCGCTCGCTGTCCACCTGATTTTTGGGACAACCCAGGGTGACAAGATGAAAGGTCCCGTACATGCCGTGGGAGTATAGGGGGGAATCCCGGAAGATTCAAGCCAGGGACTTGACAGAATCCTCATTCATGCGTATACCATCCAACATGACACGACCCCAGGAGGGATGGTCGCCCCTTCACTGGGCGGTACATCGAAAAAGTGCGTCGCTTGTCCAGTTGCTGCTGGATCGGGGGGTGGATCCGGATGTGAGGGATGTGTATGGTTGGACCCCCCTGCATCTTGCCGTAGAAGAAGGGTGGCTGGAAGGGGTGGATCTGCTGCTGAAGGCGGGCGCGCATGTCAATGCGATGACCCATAAGCCCCTGGGACAGTATCCAACCAGAATGACACCCGCTGATCTGGCGGAAAGGCTGGGACACAAAGAGGTTCTTGCCCGTTTGCAACAATATGGTGGGCGGACCTCCAGGGAGATACGGCGTCAGACCCTGTGGTTTCAGGCAGTTCACGAAGGTGACGTCCGGAAGATTCGGGAATTCCTTGAGGCAGGGATGGATCCGGATGTTCAGGATCGACAGGGAGATACAGCCCTTCATCTGGCGGTGCTGCAGGAGGATCTTGCGTTGATTCAGATGCTTCTGGAATACGGTGCGCGCGTGGACATGCCCAATCTTCGGGGACGTACACCACTTCACCTTGCTGCGCGACGATGCAACCGGAAAGCGGTTCGCTTATTACTCAGGCACGGTGCACAGCCCAACCTGCAGGACAGGGATGGATGCACACCCCTCAGCTATGCTGCTTTCAAGGGGTGCCCCCGTGTGCTACTCGAGCTGGTTCATGCGGGGGGAGACACCCAGGCAAAGACAAAGCATGGGTGGAACCTTGCCCACTGTGCCGCATACAACGGCCATCTGAATGTTCTGCGGGTCCTCCCCGCCCTGGGGGTTTGTTTTAACCACCTGACACGGAAGCCCTGGAAGCAGATTCCTCCGGGTTCATCGGTGCTGGATATTGCGCTCTTGCGGATGCACCATGACGTGGCACGGTGGATCCGCAAGAAAGGGGGACAGCCCGGAGAGGAAATCCGTCTTTTTGATGAAGCGCGGCGGAAAATCCATGATGGAAATCTTGAGGAGTTGAAATCCCTGGCACCGCCAGAAAAGCTCCGGCAACTTCGCGGGAACCTGGGTCTGACCCTGCTGCATGTGGCGGCCATTTTCAATCAGGAACCCATCGTACGGTGGATGCTTGCACAGGGTTTTGATCCCCGGGTAAGGGATTTCAACGGGTTCACGCCCCTCCACTATGCCGCGGCGCATGCATCGGCAGGGGTGGTCCGGGAATTGCTGAATCACGGTTCAGACCCCAACGATCGGGCACATTATGGCTGGACTCCGCTGCATCTTGCCGCCCGTGAAGGACGCACAGAGGTGCTGTGCTTACTTCTTGAAGCAGGCGGAGATCCCAATGCACGGGCGGACAACGGGGATACCCCATTGATTCTTGCCATCAAAAAGGACCAGACCGAAGCGGCCGCCTGCCTTCTGGAAGCAGGGGCACAACCTACCGACGCTTCCCCCGAATCACAAAACGCCAGCCCCGAACCACCGCCGACGAAATGATGCCCACATCCTTCAGCATGGCGACCAGCGCTTCCGGTGGATAGAAATGGGCGGGTTCTCCCGCCCACCGTTCCATCCGAACAATCCACGATCCCAGCAGGGTGTGGGGGTGAAACTCAAAGATGAAGAGATGCCCGTCGGGCCGAAGAACACGGGCGACCTCCAGAAGACTCTCACGGGGATGATCAAAATGGTGGAGCGCCTCGCCGATCAGGACGGCGTCCATGGATGCGTCCCTGAATGGGAGGGTTTCCGCTCTCAGACGTACCCGGCGGGTTGAAGATGCAACCCGCAGCATGGCAGGTTCGGGATCCCCGATCCACAGTGCAAGAGAGGAGGGATCCCTGACCTTCATCAGACGGGCAAGGGTGCCCGGCCCCCCGCCGAGATCCAGCACCCGTGCGTGTGCCGGAAGGAGGGATTTTATACGAAGCAGCTCTTGAACCGCCCAGCGCGGATACACCCGGTGACCCCACCGGGCGAAGAGTGGCGCACCCCAGCGAAAAAACCCCATTTCAGGAAGAGGACCTCAACCGGTAGACCCCGCGTCTTGGATCGTTTTCAATCGCATAACGTTCTCGCTGGTGGCGATTCCCCAGGAAGTTGTGGAT
>JALUJC010000183.1 GCA_027053375.1 Caldifarciminota bacterium | reverse complement strand
CCGGGGTTGCGCGGGCACTTGGTTTCGGACAGTGGTCCGTGGGGACCCTGACCCCAGGAGAACTGCTCACCCTTCGGGCACCTTCGGAATACGAAGGGTTGTTTTTCCAGGTTCTGCCCGAAGGGTCGTCCCTGCCTCTATTTTTCATGCCCGGAGCAGCCGCGGCCATCATGAATCTGGTGTATGTGGCCCGGGTTCACGAAAACGCCAGTCTGACCTACGCTTCCTATACGGAAATGATGCTGGGAAATCACGGTGAGATTTTTAAAGGGGAAACGGTGCGTGCCCGTCACCGGGGCGATCCATGGACGGAGAGCGTTAGCGTGCGCGCCGGTGTACCGGCCTCCCGGGTGGATGAAGGGTAGAAACTAAAACCACCGCCGGCGGCGAAGCAGGACCAGAGAAAGCAGTTCCTCCAGCGGTCGGTCGGTGCGTGCGACATGGAACTCCATCCTCCGTGCATACAGGGTCTCCCGAAGCTGCTCACGGTGGTGGTTCAGCGCTTCCCTGTAACGGGAAATCCAGCGCGAAGGTTCCACGGGAAGACGCACCCCGGTCTCCAGATCCTCCCACTGCCCGGGTGGAAGAGAAGAAGGATCCTCTTCCAGAGGCGTGACCACCTGAAAAAACAGCACCTCGCGGCGTCCACCCGTCATCCAGCGCAGCGCGCGGGTCCACGCTTCCAGCGGTCCCCATCCGTCTGAGATCACAAAAAGCACCGATCTCCGGGGAATATGGGTCAACCAGCGCTCCAGCATGGGAAACGCAAGCTGTCCACGGGGTCGGAGTCCTTCCAGTACCCCCCAGAGCCTGTGAAGATGCGCCCGAGATACCCGCGCAGGCAACAGTTCCTCCTGCTGGTCTGAAAAAGCATACAGACCCACAGCATCTCGCTGAAGGTGAAGAAGCAACGCCAGCGCAGCAGCGAGGGTCCGGGCGTATTCCCATTTCTCCCCGTAGTCCATGGAACGAGAAAGATCCAGCAGAAGATAAGCCCGAAGGTTGGTCTCCTCTTCAAATTGCTTGATGTACAACCGCTCCCGGCGGGCATACACCTTCCAGTCCACAAAACGGATGGCATCACCCGGGACAAAGGGCCGGTGATCCGAAAACTGAACGGAAAATCCGTGATAGGGAGACCGATGGAGCCCCGCAAGGGTTCCCTCCACCACGAGCCGTGCACGCACAGGCAACCGTGGAAGACGGAGAAGCTCCTGAAGGTTCATTTTCTACGGAACAGGGCAAGGGTTTCCACGTGATGGGTTTGCGGAAAGAAATCGTAGGGGAAGAGCGCCACCAGTTCATATCCACCTTCTTCCACCAGAATCCGGGCATCCCTTGCCAGGGTCACCGGATTGCAGGACAGGTAATGCAGAAACCGGGGCCGCGCTTCCATCACCGCACGAAGGGCTTCAGGCCGCAAACCCGACCTCGGAGGATCCACAAACACAAGGTCGGGAATTTTTGGAAGGGAGGGGGCATATTGTTCAAACAGGGCCGGCTTCACCTCAATCTGAGGTAGATTGTTGCGCTGCACATTGGCTTCCAGGTCCCGGATGGCCGCACCACTTTTCTCCACCGCCACCACCCTCCGGGCACGTCGGGCAAGAAAATGGGCAAAAACCCCCACACCGGCATAGGCATCAATCGCCACATCCAGGGCATCGGGAAGGTACGTCTCCCACTCCCGGAGAAGGGCCTCCAGCTGGTAAACATTCACCTGAAAAAAGGAAGGCAGGGATACCTGGAAGCGCATCCCCAGCACTTCTTCAAGGTAATAGCTGCGTCCTGCGATGACCTGGGTGGTCTCGCCAAAGATCACATTGGTTTTTCTCGGGTTACGGTTCTCCACCACACCCACGATCCGGTCCGGAAGAAAGGCCAGAATTTTCTCTGCAAATTTTCGTGTGATGGCGGGCTCTTTGACCACCCATCCCACCAGCACTTCGCGGGTCCGCACACCGGCACGAAGCACAAGATGGCGAATCTTTCCGAAATGTCGCCGCTCGTCGTAAATGGTGATGGGTTCTTCATCCAGGAGAGACCGTAACCGTGGAAGCAACCAGTCAAATACGGGATGCTCAATGGGACACGCCTCAAGATCCACCACCCGGTGGGTACGGGGGGCATAGTAGCCGATGCGCAGTTTTCCTCGCACACGCTGAACGGGATACTGCACTTTGTTCCGGTAATGGTAGGTCCAGAGACTCGGCCGGATGGGTTCAAGGGGAAGAAGCGCCTCTGACCAGTGCGCCACATGCTGAAAGGCATCCCGGACCATCGCCTCCTTTGCGGCCAGTTGCCTGGAATAGGGCATCATCTGCCACTGACACCCACCGCACTGGCCAAATACCTCGCACACAGGGATTTGACGATCCACAGACTGTGCCAGAAAGGTGTGAACACGCCCCCGAACCCAGTCCCGCTTCTCTTCCTCAACGCGTACGGTCACCCGATCTCCCGGTACGGTCCCCGGAACAAACACAACTTTTCCGGACAGGCGGCCCAGTCCCTCACCCCCGGGGACCAGCTGTTCAATCTCTATGGGGCCGATGATTCGCTCAGAATCCCGAGGCAAAGAGCGCCTGGAGGATCTGCCTGAAGAGGTCCTCCGCCGCCCGCTGAAGCCCGATGTCTTCGGTTTCCGTTTCGGCATAGTATTTCCCCCAGGACCGCAGGTTCATTTCAGGAAGAAACAGGGTGTCCTTCCGAAGATCCTGGATCCGCACACGGGTGGTAAGCCACACCCGAAACGTTCGGATCTTTCCCTGTTCATCGTACTCAAAGGGTTCCCGCTGATAACTGGTGAGGGTCACCCGGATGGCCAGCCCGGCCTGGTCTTCCGCCCGAACGGTCAGGCGACCGTCACGTTCCACTGCACGGATCAGGGCATCCGTCAGAGACTGTTCCACGCCCTGTCGCTCACTCTGGTTGGCCACCAGGGGGATATAGACTTTCCGGGCATATCCGGGAAGATTCCCGGAAAAGGTGTACACACAACCGAGTCCCATTCCAAGCACAACCGCCAGCAGGAGCCGTCTCATCGCGTCCGTCGGGCTGTCCACCATCCCCCGATCAGTCCCCCCAGAAGAAGCCAGGACTCCGCAGCCCAGAGGGGTGCACCTGCCCAGCGCGCCACCAGTGCGCCCAGCATGCTCAGGGTGGCCAGGGCAGAATACCTCATGAGGCGCAGGGGTTCTTCCAGACCCCGCCTCGCATCTTCAGGCACCGCATCCATTCTGCGGTGCAGGACCCCCTCAAGCACAAAAAACAGACCCGGTCCCACGATGCCCACCAGCCAGCTTATCCACAGGGGAAGGGCTTCTGTGATGGGGTGGATCGCTGGAATAACCCAGATGCCCACCGCGAGCAGGGGAAAACCCACAAAGAAGAGAAACCGTTTCATGGTGTCCGGTCGGAAGGAGGGGAAAGGGTATAGTTGGGAGCCTCCCGGGTGATCAGCAGGTCGTGAGGGTGACTCTCCCGCACTCCGGCGGAAGTGATACGCACAAACCGTGCCCGTTCCCGGAGAGCTTCCAGGTCGGGTGCCCCCACATACCCCATGCCGGAACGAAGGCCACCCACCAGCTGGTGGACGATCTCGGCCAGGGTTCCACGATAGGGAACCACTCCTTCCACCCCTTCGGGGACAAATTTACGGGCACCCTCCTGAAAGTACCGGCTTGCCCCTCCGGCCGCAAGCGCACCAAGAGACCCCATTCCCCGATAGGTTTTATATCGCCGACCCCCGATCAGGGTCACTTCCCCGGGAGCTTCATCGGTTCCCGCAAACAGACTTCCGATCATCACGGAATCGGCTCCGGCGGCCAGGGCTTTGACAATATCCCCGGAATAACGAATGCCCCCATCTGCAATCAGTGGAATACCCGCATCCCGCAGCACCTTCGCCGCTTCCATAATGGCGGTGAGCTGTGGAACACCAATACCAGCCACCACACGCGTGGTACAGATGGAACCAGGCCCCACGCCCACCTTCACCGCGTCCACATCCAGATGTGCCAGATCCCGGGCAGCCTCCTCCGTGGCAATGTTTCCCACCACCAGATCCACCCCTTCGGGGAGAAAGGTACGGAGCCGTTTCACTGTATCCATGACCAGCCGGGAATGGGCATGGGCTGTATCCACCACTACCGCATCCACCCCTGCACGCACCAGGAGTTCCGCACGGATTTCGGCATCCTCTCCCACGCCGACCGCTGCCGCCACACGGAGCCTTCCCATGCGGTCCAGCGCAGCATTGGGATGCTCCATTTTCTTCAAAATATCCCGCAGGGTAATCAACCCTTTGAGTCGTCCCTCCCCATCCACCACCGGAAGTTTCTCAATCCCGTTGGAAATCAGCATCTGCTTGGCTTCTTCCAGTGCAATCCCCTCGGGAGCCGTGATCAGGTTCCGCTTCATCACATCACGGAGGGGACGATTCCGATCGGATTCAAAAAACACGTCCCGCCGGGTCACCAGCCCCACCAGGCGATCCTCCTCCACGATGGGAATCCCGGAGATGTGCTTTTCTTCCATAAGATGAAGGGCATCCTGGACTGTCCGATCCGGTGTGAGGGTATAGGGATGCTGGATCACCCAGCTTTCGGAGCGCTTCACCACCGCCACCTCCCGGGCCTGCCGATCCGGAAGCATGTTGCGATGGATGACCCCGATCCCACCCATTTGCGCCAGCGCAATGGCCAGTTCGGCTTCGGTGACCGTATCCATCGCCGCAGAAACAAGCGGAATGTTCAGGGAAATATTGCGGGAGAAACGGGTCTGCACATCCACCTGCGCGGGAAGGACTTCAGAATACCCGGGAAGCAGGAGGACATCATCAAAGGTCAGGGCAAGGTCCATGGGTCCTCATCTGGAAGTGGCGGCGCGGGGACTCGAACCCCGGACACAGGGCTTATGAAACCCCCGCTCTGCCTCTGAGCTACGCCGCCCTGGTTGGTTTTCGAGTACGGGTCAAGGTAAAAAAAGATTGCGGGGGTGGGATTTGAACCCACGACCTCTGGGTTATGAGCCCAGCGAGCTACCTGACTGCTCCACCCCGCGATGTCTGCAAGCATATTCTATGATACACCCCACCCCTCAGGCTGTCAAGATGTGGAGGGCTCTCTTTCCTTATTCTTATTCTTTGCCCTTGACGTCGTTGACCCTTCGGTGTACAATAGCAAAAGGTAGAGAAGGAGGCGGATATGCAACGGTCTGGCTGGATCTGGCTGTTCCTTCCTTTCTTGCTGTGGGCCGGGGAATACGGGCGGATTGTGGGAAGAGTCTACGACGCACAAACGGGAGAGGGGCTCCCCGGCGCCAATGTGGTCATTGAAGGCCTCCGCATGGGGGCGGCCTCCGACCTGGATGGCACCTATGAAATCCTTCATATCCCACCCGGGAAATACACCCTGCAGATCAGCATGATTGGCTACCGATCCCTGACCATCCGCGACGTACGCGTGGAAGCGGACCGAACCACGGAGATCAACGCAGCGCTGGAAGCCTCTGCCGTTGAGGTGGAACCGGTGGAGGTGGTGGCCCGTGAACCCCTGATCCGGAAGGATGTGACCTCAAGCCGGATTATCGTCAACAAAGAAGATCTTACCGACTATCCGGCGGAAAACGTCACCGATGTGCTGCGTGTCAAAGCGGGCATCACCACGGACCCCGGGGGCGGGCTTCATGTACGGGGTGGTCGCACGGGAGAAGTGGTGTACTATATCGATGGTGTTCCCATACAGGACCCCTTCTTCAAAGGATCTCTGCTTTCCGTGACCCCGCAGACCGTGCGCCAGCTGGAACTGCTCGCCGGATCCTTTAACGCAGAATACGGCCGGGCCATGTCCGGGGTGGTCAACATCATCACGGAAGAGGGGACACGAACCTTTCAGGCGAGTGTTCAGGCGCTGGGCGGCGACTACCTTTCCGGACGTTCCAGCTCCCTGTATCCCGGGTTGAACCGTGTGTCTCCCATCGCCTACCGGGACCTCACGGCCAGTTTTTCCGGGCCACTGCCGGGAAAAATCTCTTACTATCTGAATCTCCGAACCTTCCATAACGATGGGTACCTCTACGGGATTCGCCATTTTCTTCCCTGGTACCGGTATCCCCCCGTGCCGCGCACCCTCAACGCCCTCGGAGACGACGCCCTGGTGCCCATGAACCCCGACGATCAACTCACCTTCACCGGCAAGGTGCGTGCGCCGCTCACCCGAACCATCACCCTGTCCTATACGGTACTCTACCAGAACCGCCGCTGGCAAACCTACAGCCACCGGTTCAAATACAATCCCGGTGCCAACTATCACCGGGATCGCTTCACGCTCCAGCATATCCTGAATCTTCAGGTCCTCTTCGGGAGAACCGGGCTATTGAGTATGAAGGGAGGATACACCCACAGCCGCTACCGCGTGTATATTTACGAGGATCCGGCGGACACCAGCATCCGGGAGATTGATACGCTTCAGGTGGTGGACACGGTGCTTGTATACGACCCCAATACCGGGGACAGCATCCCCCAGGAAACGGTCTACACCTACGTGGACACGGTATACAACAACCTGTACCGGTATCCACTGTATTACTACACCTCCAACATCCGGTTTGACTCTGCGGGGGTGCCGGACTACTGGCACAAACGGGAATCCTGGACCTGGTTCGGCCGGATGGACGTTCAGCAGGAGGTGGGCCCCCACCAGCTGAAAGCCGGGATGGAGGGATCCCTGTACGATCTGTATTACCTCTCGCTGAACCCCTACAGCTTCTACTTTGACCCCTATTACTCGGATCCCACCGTGCCGGAGCACCGGCTGTTTCGGGATGCGTTCACCCAGCATCCCTGGGAAGCCTCAGCCTATGTGCAGGACAAAATTGAACTCCCCGGAGTGATTCTGAACCTGGGACTGCGGTTTGACGCCTTTGATCCCAAATTCAAGGTTCCGGTGGACGTGCGCGATCCGGCCAACCAGTTCCCCAGTCGACACCCCGAAGGAGCCTACCGACCCACCACCATGAAAACCCAGATCTCACCACGGCTGGGCGTGGCGTTCCCCTACTCCGAAACGGGCGTTTTTCACTTCTCCTACGGCCGCTTTTTCCAGATCCCGCCGCTCTATTACCTCTACCTCAACAGCGAGTTTGAGATGGAAGCCAAGCCCAACCGCACATACGTGGGAAATGCAGACCTGGAACCCGAACGCACCACCGCCCTGGAAGTGGGATTCAAACAGGCGCTGGGAGATCGGTGGGCACTGGAACTGATCGCCTATGCCAAGGACATCCGCAATCTGCTGGGCACCGAACTGGTTCCCACCTATGTACAGGGAGATGCATACACCCGGTACATCAACCGGGACTATGCCAGTGTGAAAGGGATCACCCTGTTCCTTCGCTATCATATTCCGAACCGATGGCGCGCCTCGGTGGATTACACCTATCAGGTGGCAGAGGGGACGAACTCCTACCCGAGGAACCTGTTTGCTGACCTTCGTAACGGCATCGAAGAACCCAAATTCCTGGTTCCGCTTTCCTGGGATGAGCGCCACCGGATCAACGGAACCGTGACGTATCTGTTCGGGCGGGGTGGATCCATCACGATCACAGGGTTCTTTGGCAGTGGACTTCCCTATACCCCGACGGATGCCTATGGCCGGCGGGTGGGCGACGAGAATTCCGCCCGACGTCCTGCCCGCTGGAACGTGGATCTCTTTTCCCGCATTCCACTTCCCCTCCAGAACATACGCGCTGCCATGGTGCTGAAAGTGTACAACCTCTTTGATCGTATGAATGAGAATTACGTGTACAGCTCCACTGGAAGAGCCACCTATACCCGCAGTGTGTTTGCCGATGTGGCAGATCCTGGCTGGTATGACCGTCCGCACTACTTCAGTGCCCCCCGTCGGGTGGAGCTGGGCGTGGACGTGTCCTTCTAAACGGGAGTAAGGTGCATGAGACGCCCTCAAATCATCGTTTTGCTTCTTGCCCTTCCCCTGTGGGGAGGTCCCCCTCTCCAGAAATACGGAAACTTCAAGTCTTCCTATGCGGGGAAAGGACAGCTTCTGGGCCGTCTGGACCGAAAAAGCGGCGTTCATGACGGCAACAAAATCCGTGTAAAATTCTTCAATTTCGGACCCGTGGGAGGACCCAACCGGGTCAACCCCTGGCCCCGTCTGGAGTGGCCCGCCCATTCCGGGCACGAATACCTGTACGAAATGGGTCCCATTTTCGGCGCACGGGTATGGGGAACCGATCCCAGCACCCAGCAGCCTCTCCTGCTATCCATCGTGGACGACCCCATTCAGGATGGTGGGGACGAAGATTTTGAACCGCTCCACGGATATGCCAACCCTGCCCAGGACACCCTGGCTTTCTCCACCAAACCCCACACCTGGCCCTCCATCTGGCCCACCTATATCACCATCCCCGGAGACACGGTCCAGAACCTTCAGGATGCATGGCCCGGACAGTACGGTGCGGGCATTACCGTGGCGGATCAGGAAAGCTACTACGTGATGACCGACTCTGCCAACACCGAATTCCTCCAGTACTACGATCCCGGGAACGGGAAACTGGGGCTGGGCATTGAGGTCTCCGTTCGCGGCTATCAGTGGTCCGCCCTCCCTGCAGAAAACATCCTGATCTGGAGCTACGAAGTGCGAAATGTCTCCAGCAAAGACATTGATTCCTTCGTGGTGGGGTACTTCCTGGACGCCCGAATCGGGGGACCCGGTTCCGATTTTTCCGATGACCGCTACGGGTTCGATCCCAACCTTCAGCTGGTGTATCTCTATGATGATGACAACTGGGGGATTGATGCCCAGGGGCGGCCCTACTCTCCTGTGGCCTGGCTGGGCTTCCTCTTCCTGGAATCTCCGGAAAACGCCACCGACGGGATCGACAATGACGGGGATGGGCTGGTGGACGAGCGGCAGGATGACGGGATTGACAACGACGGAGACTGGGATGCCACCGACGCGGAAGCCGCAGCAGATCCCAACGATCTGGACAGACTTTCGGATGATGTGGGCGCGGATGGCATTCCCAACACTGGAGACATCGGCGAGGGAGACGGCCTTCCCACACCGGGGGAACCCGACTTTGAGTTTATGGATCCGGACGAAAAGGACGAACTGGGGCTGACCTCTGCCCGGTTTTTCGGGTATGGTGCAGTTTTCCCTGCCCAGGACTCTGCCATGCTGGAAATGATGCGGCCGGGGAATTACGATGACCCCTCCGGACTGATCGGGGACTATATCACCCTGTTCGCGTCCGGGTTTTTCCCGCTTCCCAGAAACGCCGTCCAGCGGTACTCCATCGCCGTGGTGATGGGCAACGACTCGGCGTCCATGGTGGCCGCCGCCCTTCGCGCACGGGAAATCTACCGGCGGGCCTATCGTTTCCCTCGTCCTCCGGAACCCCCAAAGGTCCACGTGGATCCCGGAGAAGGGTACGTCCGGCTTTACTGGGAGGCCAATGCGGAAGTGGGGCGTCCCGACTTTGAGGGATATGCCGTGTACCGGAGTGAAGATGGCGGCGTCACCTGGGGAGATCCCATCACGGACTATCAGGGACATCCGGTGTACACGGTGCCCCTGACCCAGTGCGACCGGATTGATGGGATTCAGGGCATGTCCCGCTACGACGTCAACGGGGCACGGTTCAATCTCGGAGAGGACACAGGGCTCTGCTATGAATTCGTGGATTCCAGTGTGGTGCCGGGAAAACACTATCTGTACGCTGTCACCGCCTACACCCGGGATGACACCACCCTGGGCCTTCCCCCGCTGGAGTCTTCCAAGCTTGTGGGGAGCCCCAACGTGGTGGAAGTGATCCCCGCACGACCGGCGGCGGACTCTGGCTGGACCCACTGGCTCAGCCAGTCGCGCAGGGTGGGGACAGGACGAACAGAGCTTCGCGTGGCCTTTCCCGAACTCCTGACGGGCATGGAATACCGGATC